>DAOTTY010000237.1:0-7953 GCA_034437575.1 Anaerolineae bacterium
GTGGGGGTATCCGTTTCAATACGGTAAACGGTCAATATTTCGTTGATAAGGTCACGCATGGCCACCACTTTAACGCGCAGCCCGGCCCGACCTAGCGCCGCTAAAAACGCGCCCTCGTCGCCGTCGGATGAGAACACCACCAGCGCAAAACCGCCGGGGGTAAGGTGGGCGGGCAGCGCGGCGGCAAACCGGGTAAACAGGTTTTCGCCGCGCCATGCGTGATCGTAATCGTTAGCCGGGGCGTTTGCATAGTAGGGCGGGTTGAACAGCACCACATCAAAGCGCTGGCCGCCAAGCGTGCCGAACAGGTCACTTTGTTGGACGCACACCCGGTCATCGACGTGGTTCATCAGCGCGTTGATGGTCGCGCAGCGCACCGCTGCCGGGTTGATGTCCACAGCCACCACGCGCCGGGCCACATCCGCCGCGAAGACCGCACCCACACCGCTGCCCGTGCCCATATCCAGCACCGTGTGATGCGGCTGCACATGGCCCGCCAACTGCTCTACTAAAAACACACTGGAGCGGAACAGCACCGGGTTGAACACATCCGGCAGCACGACGAACGCCTTAGCGCCCACCCGCTCCAAGACCAGCGCCCGGTGACGGCCCCGGTAGGCTACACGAGCATACTGCGCCAGCAAATAACGGTACGTCCCCCTTATCATCGCCGCCCCCCGATGATGACGTGAAAGCGAGCGGGTTCGCGGTGGCCGCGCAGCCGCGCCCGAATAGGCCGCAGCGCCCACTTCACCCCGTAAAACGGCTTCACGCTTTGCCAGTCTATCCCTACCGCGTCACCGAGCGCGGCCAGCCCGTCATCTGTGAGGTAGTTCTGGTTGGGCAGCGCATCGGAGCGGGTGCCGTAGGTCTGCTCAAAGTACGCCTGCCGCTCGCGCACCATCTGGTCGCCGCTGGCCGCCCGGTGATAAATCGGCGTGTCCATAATGACGACGCGCCCGCCATCCGCCAGCAGGCGCAGCGCCTCACGCAGTGCGGCGGGGTAATCCGTCGCATAGTGGAACGCGCCGTTATAAATCACCATGTCGGCCTGCGCGTCCGCGAGCGGCACCGCGTCAAACGGCGCTTGCAGGCGCGTGAAGGCGGTGGGGTAGTGCTGAGCCGCGCCTAACCCGTCCCAGTCGTTGTCTAATATATCCACAGCGGCGACGATATGCCCGCGCTCACTGAGGCGGTTGCTCAGCCAACCGCTGCCCGCGCCCAGGTCAATCACGCGCTGTGCCCCGCCGCTGTGCTGCGTTAGCGCTGTGTAGCTCACCGCCCGCACCTGCCAATCCGCATGAAAGGGCTGCCCCCGCTCGATGAACGGCAGCGCCCGGTACCACTCCGGGGTGACGGCGGCGCGACCTTCGCCGCCACGCACAAGCTCATAATCCGCAATAAACGGCGCATAGGTGGCCGCTTGTGCGTCGGTCAGCAGCCGCCAAATGCCGCCCGTTTGCGAGTAGGTTCGCTCACAGCCGGGGCATGTCGCCCGGTCATCGGCAACAGCCAGCTTGCACGCGCAGTGAGGGCAGCGCAGCGTCCAGGTCATCGGCGTCGCCTCAGTGTGATAAGGTAATGATCTGCCGCATGGTAAAACGGCCAGCGCACCCCCACCTGGCGGTCAAACTGTGCCGCCAGCCCGAAGGGGCGCGGGTGACGGTCCACTGCGCCGCTCAGGTACGAGGGCGGCAGGGCAACGCCAATCCCGCGAGTGGATTCATACATGAAGGCAGGCGCAAACGCACGCCGCACGGCCCCCGGCGACGGATACCCTACCTGCACCTGCTGGCCGCCGCCCGCGTGCGCCATCTGGCTGGGCTGCAAGCGGCGGAAGGCACGGCCCGCGTCCAGGTGTGCCAGGTACCAGCCAATTTCCCAGGCACACACCGGCCCCATCACCACGAACGCGACCCACGCCCCCGGCTGCGTGTGCGCCGCCAGGAAGTCCGCGAGAGCGGGCAGGTCAGTGGCGCAGTTGACCACGCCGAAGTTGGCAAATACGCCGTCGAACGGGCCGCCGTCTACCTGGGGCGCGTTGATGTCTAGCAGCGCATACCGGGGCGGGTTAGCGATGGCCGCCGCCGCCGCTTTGCGTTCGGCAACGTGCAGCATCGCGTATGAGGCATCGGTTGCAGTGACCGCTGCGCCCTGACGCGCCAGCCATAGCGCATCCTCACCTGTGCCGCAGCCCAGCTCTAACACGCGCTGCCCAGCTTGCACCGGGATGTGCGCCCGCACAATGTCACGCAGCCAGCGGCCCAACTGCGTGTGCGTGAACGTCGCATCATAGGCGGGGGCGACGGCGTCAAACGGGGCGGTGAGTGTCATGCGGGTTGGCCTTCCTCAACCTGATGCTGCGTGAGCATCATGCCCAGCCGCCCGGCCCGCGCATTCAAGTAGGACTTCGCCAGGCGCTTGTAGTTGCGCTGCTGTGATTGCCACTGCTGGTTAAACGCGACTTCACCGCGCATCCAGCGCGTGGCGTGGCGGTAAAACGTGCGCGAGTAGCGGCCTGCAACCGTCAAATCTCTATCGGAGCCGTCCTCCCACGCTTTGAGGGGCAGCACGCGGTCAGCGACGCGCTCATAGAACTTCGTGTTCTTGATGGGGTAGGCCACTGTCGTCAGGAACACATCCGGGTTGGCCCGCTTCAGCGCGGTCACCGTCGCCTGCAAATCGCTGATGTCCTCGCCGTCGTAGCCCAGCATGATGAACATGCCCGCTTCGATGCCGTAGCGCTGCAACAAACCCACCACATCCACCACCCGCTCGATGCTGGTTTGGCGTTCCATCGCGTTTAGCACGCGCTGTGACCCGCTCTCTGCACCCACCCACAGCCGGTAACAGCCCATCTCGGCCAGCGTTGCAATCACCTTCTCGTTCAGGCGGTCTTCCCGGCTGATCGTCTCAAAGGGTGTGTGTAACCCGCGCTGGCCCAGCAGCTCCGCATATTGGAACAGCCAGCGGTGATTAATGGTGAACACGTCGTCGGCGTACCACACCAGGTCAGGATTGTACGTCGCTTTGATGTGCGCGATTTCATCCACCACATTTTCTGGCGTGCGGCGGCGGTGCGTGTAGCCGAACACGGCATGGCTGCACCAGTTACAGTGATACGGGCAGCCCCGTGCTGTAATCAAGCTGACGGCGCTCTTGCCGTGGTGGGTGCGCCACACGTCCATGTAGGCGGGGATGTCGATCAGGTCACGGGCGGGGAAAGGCTGCGTGTTCAAGTCCTTGATGGTGGCACGCGGCTGCGTGGTAACCACCTCGCCGTCCGGCTGCTGGTAAACAATGCCGTCAATGTGACCCATATCCACCGGGCCGTACTGCTTGAGGTGCGGCACCAGGTCTTGCAGCACCAGTTCACCCTCACCGATCACGACGACATCTGCGCCGTGTGCTAAGTAGCGCTCCGCGTAGTTGGCCGGGTCTGGCCCGCCCAGCACAACGGGCACGCCGTGCCGCTTGCAAATGGCGGTCATCTTCAGCACGGTGGAGCGCGTGAGCATGTTGGTGTAGATGCCGACCACAGGCGGCGGACTTTGTGCGATGCGCTGTTCAAAGGCGGGCAGGCTACTAAAGGTGCTGTCTGCCACTTCGACCGCGAAGCCCTGTTCGCGCAGGTGGGCCGCAATGTACAAAATCCCCAGCGGCGGGTAGGGCCGCATGATCTGCATTTCGTGCGGGTCGTCGTATAAGAAGTAACCGTGTGTGAGCAGAATATCGGTCATGGGTTAATGTTCCTCCAGTTGGGGGGTGGGCGTGGCAGCGGCGGTGTAGTCCATTGCCGGGGTGAGGGTTAGCGTGTTGCCAGATTGGGCCGCGAGTTGATTCAGGCGCAGGTGGAACAGCGGCAGCGTTAGCATGTGATAGACCATTGCCAGCGTATCGCGCAGCAGCTTGCGCCCAGATGCGGGTTGGCCCTGCGGCAGCTTGCGCCAGCGGCTTGCGGTGCGCCGCGCCCGGTACGACTTATGCACGACGGTGTGCAGTTGGCGGTAGAATGCCGTCGAAAACGGCCCCTGGTACAGCATGGCCATGTCGTTGCTGTCCGTCCAGTTGTGCTGCGTGGTCAGTTGATCTTGCACGCGGTGGTAGAACGGCGTCCCTGGCAGCGGATAGGACACCGAAATGCCGATGTTGTCGGGGAGGGTGTCCCACACCAGTTGCAGCGTGTTTTGAATGTCGGCGCGGGTTTCACCCGGATAGCCGAACTGCAAGAAGAACCCGACCTGCACGCCCGCGTTGTGCAGCCGCGCTGCTGCCTCCCGGATTTGCTCAACGGTGGTGCCCTTCTCCATGGCATCCAGCACAGCCTGTGACCCGCTCTCCGCGCCGATCCACACGATGTCACACCCGGCCCGCTTGAGCGCGTCAATGGTGTTGCCGCGCAGCAGCAAATCGGCGCGGCTGAGGCACTTAAACGGCAGTTTGGTGCCCTGCTCATTAACGACATCGCCAAAGCGCTCCATCCAGCCCGGTTTGAGGCCCATAATGTCGTCGGCAAACCAGATGTGATCGGGCGCGTAGTGGGTTTGCAGGTGTTCCATCATCGCCGCGACCCGCTGCGGGCTGTGGACGTTGTAGCGCTGGCCCCAAATGGGCTTGGCGCACCAGTTGCAGTGATAGGGGCAGCCCCGCGTGGTAACGAGATTCATGGAAAAGTAGCCGTGCCGCGCCTGCCAGATGTCCCGGTAGCGGTCCACGTTGATTAAATCCCACGCCGGGAAGGGCAGCTCGTCTAGCTGGCGCATGACCGGGCGGCGCGCCGGTGTTTGCTGTGGTGAGGCCACCGCGCCCACAACTTCATCTGCCGGGGTTGCCCTTTGCCCGGTGAGGCTGGCCAGCAGGTCAACCAGGGTTTCGTCGCCTTCGCCCACCAGCACATAGTCCGCGCCATGATTGAGGTAGTCCGCGTAGTGGTCGGTTGCGTCCGACCCGGCGACAATCACGGTGCAGTTCTGATGCCTGGCCATGTCGATCATGGTGAAGGCGGCTTCGCGCATCCGCGACAGGCACATCTTGGATAGATAGTTGAAGTTGTCCTCAAAGATGACGGCGTAGCGCGGCTGTTCCTTGATGAGCGCTTCTTGCCATTCGGCTTCGCTTTCGGCCAGCATCGCGTCAAACACGGCCACATCGTAGCCGTTTTCGCGGGTGAGGGCGGCGGCATACAGCGTGCCCAGCGGTGGGTAGGGCTGCATCGCGTCGTACAGTTTGGGGTCAAAGCGCAGGTAGTAGGACTGCCCGAATAAAACTTTATTGTGTTGCACGGGATTCACTTCCGGTTTGTGGTCGGGTGTGGGTTTCAGGTTAAGCGCGGCGCGGCGCACCTCCAGCTCGGTTTGCACCCGCGCCATGTGATTGTCGAAGTGGCCTTTACACCAGTCTTTCGAGAAGTCGGCTTCGTGGGCGGGCGCGGCGTGGTGCTGGAACTTGTGAATCTTGCGGCGCATCTCCCAGTCGTCTAGCCAGCCACCCAGCGGCGTGTGCAGGGGCAGGGTGGCCAGTTGCAGTGCCGGGTTGGGCGGGGTTGGCGCGTTGGCTGTGCGCTGCGGAGCGGTGCGGGCGTTGGGCAGGTAGGTGTCCGTCCAGGCGTTAAGCTGACGCATGTGGTCGTACACGTCGCCGCCGCTGAGCGGGATCATCTGGGCGAGTTCGCGGGCGGTGAACAGGTTGCGCTCGTTGATGGCCAGCGCGTTGGTGGTAATCAGGTAGTTGGGGCACAGCGTCACGCCCTGGCGTGCGGCCAGCTTGACCAGCGCGACAATCATCAAGCGCACGACCCACAGCCGCCCCGGTGTTGTCACAACCAGATAATCAATATCGCCGTCGCGGTCGGTGTTATCCATGGCCAGTGAGCCGGTGACGGCCACCATTTTCACAAAGGGTAGTTGGGCGATGCGCTGGCCGTAGTCATGGGCCGCGTGCCACAACTGCTCAGCGCGTGGGGTGCGCTCATGGCGCAGGTCGAAGGCGTGTTCACGCTGTGGCAGGCAGTAGTAATCCCCCTGCCGGATGAGTTTACCGCAGCCTGTCAGGTCGTTGAGGGCGTGTTGGGTTTCATCCAGGGTGGCCGCCCGCCCGATGAGGTAGCGGTGGGCTTCGGCCAGCGTAACCGGGAAGGTGAAGATGTCGGCATAGGCGACGGTTTCTAGCACTGCGTGGTGGAGGGTTGGTCTATCGGGTTGATGGTGCATTATGCGCCCCCTGGGTGTGGGTGGCAGATGATCTGGATTCGGGGTGGGCCGGACAAGCTCATGATGGATGCTGCCTTTGGATTAAGAAATTTTTGCATCGGGCAGCATCGTGTGCTGCACCAACCTGCTGTACACAGGTTAAACGTGAGTATTGGGCCATTGTTTTTTTATGTGTTTAAGTCTAACACAGAACTAACCTTTTCATCTACTGCTAATACCGATTTTGTGATGCGGCGGGCGGCAAACTCAAGCCGAGCAGCGTCCACAGCAAAATTTGTGAGGGGAACAGCGTCCAGGGGTAATGATCGAACAGGCCCACGACCAGCAGGCCGATCACGCCGCACAGCAGCGCCGCCCGTTCTATAGATGGTTGTTGGTGCAGGCGGCGCACACTGACGCCAAGCGCTCCGATCACCGCGCTGCCGAACACCACACTGCCCACAATGCCAAACTCCGACTGCACGATGAGATAGATGTTGTGAACGTAGTCCCCTCGGTATTCCGATTCCGCAACGTGGAACAGATAGTGCGCGGCATACCAGGGGAAGTTGCCCGCGCCCACGCCCAGCACCGGATGCTCACGGATGGCGACAACGGCCACATTGTTATATACGACCCGGTCTGCAATGGAGCGCACCTCGGTTGACTCTGCCCCGACGCCGACCCGCGCAAACAGCAGCGGACGGAACGCGACCACAAATACTACGCCCAGCACTATTGCGGTTGCAAATAGGCCAGCCACACGCCGCCGCGTAACCACCTCACGAAGCAGCGCCCGCCTGTTGAGCAGCACAAACACCAGCCCGCCCGCAATGAAGCCCAGCCAGGCCGAGCGCGAAAACGTCATGAACAGCAGCCACAGGGCCAGCGCGAACACTGCCGCCGCGCAAAACGCCCGCCATCCACTGGCCGTGAGCGCCAGGGTGCCCGCAGCGAACGCGCTCACGAGCAAAAACCCGGCGTAGATGTTGGGGTGCGATGTCAGCCCATACGGACGCAGCCAGCGCACCTCCCCGGACTGTATAACGCTCACGCCGCGTGTTTCGGGGTTCAGGTCGAACTCACCCAACGCACTCAGGCCCACGTCCCGCTGCGCGATGACCTGTGCCCCGCCTACGAGTGCATGAACCAGCACCACAACCGTCAACAGCCACAGCACGCGCCGCACCGGGATTTGTACGGCCATCACGGCCAGCGCGAAAGTGATGGCCAGCGCGAATTGCAGGGCTGCGCCCAGCGTGACGCCGGGGCGGCTGGCGCTGACAAAGGCCCACCCGCTCGACAGCAGCCCCCAGGCTGTGCCTGCCAGCATCACAATGGCCCACAGCCGCCGGGGGCGGTCCGCCCATAGATGCTGCCAGCCATCAAACCCGGAGCGTAGCCACAGGGCCAGGGTCAGCAGGGCCGGGATAAAGATAACGAAGCCGGTGACGTAAGCGGTTGTGAAGGGGGGCGGGGCCAGGGGATGCTTCCACCACATGGGCACCAGGGCCAGGGTAACCAGGGCGGTGAAGGCTGTGGCGCTGTGCAAATGATGGGTGAAACGGGTCACTTGGTGGCCCTGACATCAGGCAGGTGAACTGCGAATATACCTTAAAACGTGATGAGTCGCAAGATGAGGCGAGGGTGAAAACAGGGCAATCGCTCCAAAATGAATCTACGGAAATTTTCGGGTTTTTGAGAAAAATTTCACGCTATATCGCTGAAAATTGGTGGTTGTCGCGACAAATCGAGAGATTTCTAA
>DAOTTY010000238.1:0-8259 GCA_034437575.1 Anaerolineae bacterium
ATCCCCTGGCCCCTTACCCCCAAAGGGGGGTGAGGGCGGGTGCGTTGTGCCCACGTATACCCGGTGCCTGAGTCGTTACATCAACCCTAATACGGCCCGTAGGCCGTCCCATCCAACAGCAGGGCAAACGCCTGCCCCGCACTGCCATCATAGAACAGGGTGCCCCCCTCAAACCGCTGGAAGGCGAGGTTCGTCTGCGTGGCAGCGAACTGCGCGAAGCCCAGCGTATCGCGCACGCCTTCGGTTTGCGCCCACATCGGCAAAAACACCGGGGCGGGGGCCAGCAGCCCCGGCGGTGTGTCGATCTGGCGCGGCTCGTCTAACGGGGCGGGGGCCGGGGCCAGCGCCCAGTACTGGCCGGGGGCACCCGGCGCAACCGCCCACATTGCCCCCTCCGGCTGGACGAACATCACGCCGCCTTCAAACGTTTGTGCGGTGCCCGCAAACGGCAGCAGGCCCTCAATCGCGCAGCCCAGGTTACGCGCCACAAGGTCATCACTGCGCCATGCCGTGCCGAGTACATCTGTGGCCGCTTCGACGGCGCAGCGCGTGAACACCGTCGTGGGCGTGGGTGGCGCGTCCCCGATGCGGTTACCAATCACGGGGGCACTCACACCGCTTTCGCCCAGGAACACACCCACATAGACCGTCGGCGTCGGCTGGACGGGCGTCAGTGCGTTCGGGTCCGGCGTGGGGGAAGCGGCCAGGCGCGTGGCCTGGCGTTCGGCTTCGTTGGGCGTGGGGGAGATGAACACCGTTGCAAGCTGCTTGGGCTGGTTTTGCCCAGGGAGCGGGGTGGGGGTCGTTGCTGTAGGGAGGGCGGTGCTGCACGCCGCAAGCACAGCGGCACATAACACAACAAAAACGCGGACGCCATGTAGGCCGCCCCTACGTACCCAACCCGTGCAGGGGCGCAATATATCGCGTCCGCTTTGTAAAGCCATCCGCTTATTTGCCACAAGCCACCGCCTGTTCATCCACATACACATTATCAAACTCGCCCGCTGCTGTCGTCTTGTACAGCCCAAACCGGATGGTTGCCGCAGCGGGCAGGTGGGGCAGCATGTGCCGCTCGGTGATGATTTCACCGGGCTGCCACGCGCTCGTGGGATGCCAGCCGTGTGCCGGGGGGTGGTCGTCCTGGGCGATGAGCGCACCGTCTACGTCCAGCAGATGCACGAACAGCGATAGGTCAGGCAGCGGCGCAGCGGGCGCAACCCACTCCACCGTTAGCCGAATATTCTCGCCGTTGCAATGGTGCTGCGCGGTGGCGGTCACATTATCCGGCGGATTGTCGGTAGTGGGGGCACTTGGCAGCAGCGCGACCAGCCCCGGTGCCGCCGTGCGCGGGTAAACCTCCGCGCCCAGGCGGGACTGCCACCACGCCCGCCCATAGCCATCCCGGATGTATTCCGGCACCACCAGCGCCCCCGCCGCAAACGCCGTGCTGTAATCCGCATTGTGATCGACCAGCGTAAGTGCTGGCAGTGTACCTGCAATATCTGCCGCGTAGCCGATGGCGAAGTGCAGCGGCCCCCAGGGCATCATCAGCGTAGACCCGTCCGGGGCATCGGCGGCCAGGGCAATCGCCTGCTGGCCGCCGGGGTGCGTCACCTGCTGGTGAATAAACGGGGCGTTACGCGCAATCAACACCGCATAAAAGGCAGCGATAACCATTCCCCCCACCACGCCGACAATGGGGCGCACCAACGTGTGCGCCCCTGCGGTTTTGAAGGGTAGCGTAGGGGCCAACCAACGTGTCGGCCCACCCATACCCGGCCTCAACACATCAAGCACCATCACAACCAGCAGTAGCCACCCCATCACCAAACTCAGCGTGACCGGCAAAATCAGCGCGGACAGCACATCCGTGTAGTAAATCGCATGGAAGGCATAGGCCACCCCACCGCTCAGCAGCAGCGTCCCGGCGGCCCGGCGATAACGCGCATGAAACAACGCCAGCAGCAGCCCGGCCCCGCCCAGCAGCAGCCCGGCCAGCGTCACGTCGGTGAGCAGCACCCGGTTCACAATCGACAGGTTGTTCCACAGCCCGGCCCAGGTATCGGGCGTGCCGATGTAGCGATCATACTCCGCCGCGCTCACCTCCGCCCACAACCCGGCCCAGGTGCCCGGCTCACCATACACCCAAGCCGCACCGGCCCGGCCCCGCGCCATCAAATATAGGTAGGGCACAAAGCCCAGCAGCCCCAACCCAAGCGACTTGAGCATCACAGCGGGCAGGCGGCGCGGCGGCTGCGTAAGGTCGCCCCATACGGCGTAAATCAGGGCCGGGGCCACCATCCCAACGGCCCGGTGATGGGCCACGCCGATGCCGCCCAACAGTGCCAACCCGTAAATACGCGCATACGGGCCGCCGGGAACCCGCCCCGGCCACAGCGCCAGCAGCAGCAGCCCGGCCAGCAGCGCCAGCCCGAAGGTGTAAATTTCTGCGATGACGATGTGAATCCAGACAGTGCGCGTGAGGGCATAGGCCAGCAGCGCCCCCGCCGTCAGCAGCGGGCACCGGGTTATCACCACGCCCAGCGCCAGCAGCAGCCCCAGCGCCACAACGCCCCACAGCAGCGAAAACAATGCCGCCCCCACCAACGGACTCACGCCCAGCGCCGTCAGCGGGGCTGTGAACAGGTTGCCCAGCACGGTATAGTGCGGGTAGCCCGTCGGGTGCAGGGTGCCCCAGTTGTTGAGGACGATTTGCACTTCGCCCACGTCAATCATGAAGTAGTGATCGCTGCCGTTGGGCACGCGCTGCACCAGCGGCCAGCTCATCGCCAGCAGCGCCACGCCTAGCAGGGTGCCACCCGTTATCAGCCGGGTTTTGAACGAAAGGGATGTGAAAGCAGAAAGTTGGGTCATAGCGCGGCGCATGATAGCACAGGCCACCGCGCATCGGTAGCAGCTTAACACCCCATCCAGGGCGATTGCAAAGTCAAGGTTTCACATTGCGGGTAACTGCTCAGGCACCGGGTGCCGCTGTTTAGGGTGAGGGCTGAGTCGTTACAGTTTTTGTTCACTTTTTGTAACGACTCAGGTACTCGGCTGAATTCCCCCATCCCCTGGTCCCTTACCCCCAAAATGAGGGAAGGGTGACGCTTTAGCGCCGGGGTGGGAGGCAAGCTGAGTCGTTACCACTTTTTTCAAAAAGTGACGGGTTTGGGCAGCGCCCAATGATTAGCCATGCAACTTTGCAAAAGCCCTGGATCGCCCGCGCAAGATATTGTACGCCCATGCAAATGCTGTTACAGTCATGTATACCAGATTAGCCGATTATTGGTCGGAAGGCCCCCCCTTACTATGCCAGATTCAAATTACATCATCATCGTCGGTTGTGGCCGCCTGGGCTGTATGCTGGCCAGCCAGTTGTGCGGCGCGGGCAAGTCCGTTGTCACCATTGACCGCAACCCGAAGGCGTTTGATAACCTGTCGATTGACTTTAGCGGCTATAAAATCGTTGGGGATGCCGTTGAGGTGAGTGTGCTGCACGAGGCCGAAATCAAAAAGGCGGGCACGGTGTTCGCTGTAACGACGAAAGACAGCACCAACCTGATGGTTGCCCAGGTTGCCAGTGAAATCTTTGGGGTGCCCAATGTTGTCGCTCGTGTGTATGACCCCAAACGCGAAACGGTTTACCGGGAGTTTGGCATTCAAACGATTAGCCCCACCCAGCTTAGCGCCGCAGCCTTCCTGCAACGTATCCCGGTAAAGGTGAGCTAACGAATGCGTGTTATCATCTTCGGCGGGGACAAAATCACCTACTCACTGGCGCGGCAGTTTTCCCGCAAAAAGTATCACGTTACCATCATTGATGATGACCCAGGCCGGGCGCACGAACTGGCCCACACCACCAACGCGACCGTCGTGCTTGGCGATGGCACCAACGTGACTACCCTGGAGGATGCCGGTGCCCGCCGGGCTGATGCGGTGATCGCGCTTACACCGCACGACCAGGACAACCTTATTTGCTGCCAGATTGCCGACCGCACTTTTGGGGTGCCGCGCACGATTGCGCTTGTTAACGACCCGGAAAACGAAGTTATCTTCAAAAAGCTGGGCGTGAAGGTGGCTTTTTCGGCCACGCGCATTATCGCCGCCATCATTGACCAGGAAACTGACTTTGAAAGCATCACATCCCTGATGCCGCTGGCGCAGGGCCGCCTGAATGTGACCGACATCCGCCTGCACCGCAACGCGCCCGCCGTCGGGCAAACACTGGCCGAGTTAGAGCTAAGCGAAAATTCGCTGGTGGCGTGTATCATTCGTGGGGAAAGCGTGTTGGTGGCGCGAGGCTCTACTCGTTTTCTGCCGAATGACCATGTGGTACTGATTAGCCAGCCAGAAAACCAGGTGCGCGACATTGAAATCCTGGTGGGGCCGGGCACCCACCCATGACGACGGCTCGTTACCGCCAGTACCTCACCCACCGGTATGAGATTTTGCTCGGTTACACCGGGCGCACCATCGTGGTGATCGGCTTATTAAACCTGGTGCCGCTGCTGCTGCTGCTGGCTTACCCTGATGAGCGGCAGCAGGCGTATGGGTTTGTGCTTGCCGGGCTGCCGCTGTTGCTGTTGGGGTATTGGCTGCGCCGCCGCTATCCCCTGGAAGACGCGATCACCCTCAATGTGCAGGAAAGCGCAGTGATTGTGGTGACGGTGTGGTTGGTAGCTATCTTGAGTGGAACCGTGCCCTTCATGATGAACATGCAACTGGGGTTTTTCCAGGCGCTTTTTGAGTCTACCAGTGGGTGGACCTCAACGGGCCTGACGGTTGTAGATGTAACCCAGACGCCGCAGTTGATGCTGTTTTATCGCAGCTTCACGCAGCTTGCCGGTGGTGCCGGGTTTGCCATCATCGCGCTGACGGCCCTGGCGGGGTCTGTCGCGGCGGGGTTTATGATGGCGGAAGGCCGTACCGACCAGCTTGCCCCGCACGTCCGGCAGACGGCAGCGATTGTGGTGCGAATTTACACGGGGTACACCGTGTTTGGGATCGTGGCGCTGCGGCTGGCAGGCATGACCTGGTTTGAGGCGGTTAACCATGCGTTCACGGCGGTGGCAACCGGCGGCTTTTCAACCGAGTTGGCGTCGATTGGTCACTGGAACAGCCCGGCAATTGAAGCCGTGATTATTGTGCTGATGCTGCTGGGCACCACCAACTTCCTGACGGCTTACACGCTGCTGCGGGGCCGCTTTCGGCAGGCTATCCGCAGTGAGGAGTTACAGTTTGGCTTTGCTATCGGCGTGAGCGGGGTGGTGTTGATGCTATCGTTCGTTACGCTGGCGCTTTACCCCACGCTGGGCAAATCGGTACGGGTGGCCGTGTTTGAGGTGACCTCTGCACTGACGACAACGGGGTTTTCTACCGTTAGCTATTTGCCCTGGGGCGATTTTGGCTGGGTGCTGCTGATTATTTTTATGTTAATCGGCGGCGGGTCGGGGTCAACGGCGGGTGGGCTGAAGCAGTTCCGGGCGTACATCACGCTGCGGGCCATCATCTGGGATGTGAAGCAGGCGTTCTTGCCGGCCAACAGCGTCAACGAACCCGTTATCGTTTGGCAGGGTAACCGTGATATACCACTGGATGACCACCAGATACGCAAAATTTCGACTTTTAGTGGGCTGTACTCGATTGTGTATGTGGGGGGGACGGCGATCCTGGTGGCCAGCGGTCACGCTATTGGCCCGGCGGCGTTTGAGTTTGCCAGTGTGTTGGCCGGGGCGGGCCTATCGGTGGGGGTAACCAGCCCCGACTTGCCCGCGTCCATCTTGTGGGTGATGTGTATGGGGATGCTGCTGGGCCGCCTGGAGTTTTTCGTGGTGTTCATTGGCGGGGTTAAGTTGGTGACCGATGGCCGTTCATTTTACGAGGCGGTTCGCGCTCGAAAGGCTGCGGCTGGGCGTGAGTCGCTCAGTTAGGTTGCCTGGGGCAGCGCGATGGGCCGCTGTGCCTGTTCAAACGGTTAGCATTCTGCAACTGCGTTCGGTTTTGGTGTATGATTGTTGATAACATTTCGACAAGTCCTTCCCGGAGTCAAATTCGATATGAAGCGATGGTTCCTGATCCCGTTTGCAGTGGCCCTGCTGGCTGCGGCCTGCGCCCCGTCCCCTGGCAACAACACCCCTGCCCAACCTGCGGCCTCGGCCAGCACCCCATTTGATGCGCTGGTGGCCGACGTGGGCAGCCCGGATAACTTCCAGCAAGACCTGCCCACCCCCGTCCCGCAGGAAATTATCAGTGCGGCAGACGCGGAGCATACCCTGCTGGCCAACCTGTATGATCGGCTGGCCCCGTCGGTGGTATTTATTGAGGTGGTGGTGAGCAACAGCCCGAACTTCTCCCTGGGCGACATTGGCAACGGCTCCGGCTTTATTTATGACAACGACGGTCATATCGTTACCAACGCACACGTTGTTACCGACGCAGACGAGATCAACGTGTCTTTTAATGACGGGTTTGTGACGCCCGCTGAAGTCGTCGGCTTTGACACCTACAGCGACATTGCCGTTATCAAAGTGGACGTTGACGCCGACCGCCTTGTGCCCATTCCGTTGGGCGATAGTGACACCATCCGTGTGGGTGACCGGGCGATAGTCATCGGTAACCCGTTTGGCCTCGCCAGTTCGATGACTTCGGGCATCATTAGCGCGAAAGGTCGCCAACTGCCCTCCGCTGAGTTGATCGACCTGAACGCGGTGCCCGGCTTCCAAAACCCGTCCATCATCCAGGTAGATGCAGACATCAACCCCGGCAACAGCGGCGGCCCGCTGCTCAACTCGCAGGGTAAGGTCGTCGGTGTGAACACGGCCATCCGCACCGAAACCGGCATCTTTGAGGGGGTGGGCTTTGCGGTGCCGTCTAACACGGTGGGGCGCGTGGTGCCAGAACTCATCGAAGATGGTGAGGTAGACTACGCCTGGATTGGTATTTCGGCCATGTCATCCGCTGATGGCTTTGGGGTGGCCAGCCTTGCGGACCCGCTCGAACTGCCTGTCACACGCGGTGTGCTGCTCAGCACGGTGACGCCCACCTCACCGGCGGCAAAGGCCGGGTTAGAAGGCGGCAGCGAGTTTATCGAAATTCGCGGGCGCAACATCTGCGCGGGCGGTGACATCATCGTTGCGGTAGACGGCCAGCAACTGGCCACAATGGACGAGTTGGTAACGTATTTGGTAACCAACAGCCGCCCCGGCGACACGATTGAACTGCGCGTGATTCGCGGCAGCGAAACGCTGGACATCCCGGTGGTGCTGGAACCGCGCCCGACGGGTGAACTGCCGCCCACCCCACGCTGCGGCAATCAGTAGCCATCCCCTATGTGGGGCGTGATGAGTTCGCGCCCCCACACCTTCCTGAATGCGAGTGCAACGCTTTTTGGCCCTCACCCCAACCCCGTCACTTTTTTCAAAAAGTGAACAAAAACTTGCCTTTTCGGACGTATTGCGCCCGAAAACACGGGGTCAAAGGGTGCCAACCCCTTGCAGGGGTACGGGAACAGCGTCCCCGCGATGTGAAAACGTGACTTTGCAATCGCCCTACCCCCAAATGCTTAACCCGAACGCTACCTGGCAGGAATGCGCTATAATAAGGCGTAATTGACTTCCTTAGCAGAGTGCGCCCGCCATGAAACCCAACATCATCTACTTACACGGCTTCGCATCATCCCCCAACAGCCGCAAGGCGCAGTACTTTAAGCAGCGCTTTAAAAACGAACTCGACATTAACCTGCTCATCCCTGACCTGAACAAACCCTCATTTGAGCGCCTGTCTTTAACGGCCATGCTGGAGCATGTGGCCGACGTGGTGCGGGTGAGTCCGCCGGGGCCAGTGTATTTGATCGGGTCGAGCATGGGTGGGTTGGCTGCGCTGCACTTCGTCAACCGGTACAGCGACGGCGAAGCCCGCCGCGCCGAGGTCATGATGCTGCTGGCCCCGGCCTTTGACTTCATCGAAAACCGCCAGCGCACCCTGGGCGACGACGGCCTTGCTCACTGGCAGCGTACCGGGTGGCTGGATATATACAACAACGCGGCTGACGAGGTACGCCGCGTCCATTGGGGCCTGCACGAAGACATTGCCCGCTACGACTCGTATGCGGTAAACCTCGTGATTCCTACCCTCATCTATCACGGCAAGCACGACGCCAGCGTGCCCGTCAGCCAGAGCGAGCGCTTTGCCGTCAGTCGCGGTAATGTGTCGCTCAAGGTGGTCGATAGCGATCACGGGCTGTTAGATCAGTTGGAT
>DAOTTY010000239.1:0-1759 GCA_034437575.1 Anaerolineae bacterium
TAACGTAAATGTGTTGGCATCAGACGGCAGTGGGGGCAGGCAACTTGCTTCGGTCGCTTCGCTCCCTGCGCAAGCTGCCTGCCCCCACTGCCGATTGTGTCCAAAACAATGTTAGTTGCATTTCTTTTATTTTATTAAATCATTTATTAGTTGCGTTTTAGAAAATTTGTTAAAAATTTCCTTACTTAAATTATCAAAATCATCACTTTTCTTACTGAATTTTATTTTCCCTTTTTCAATGTAATGTATTTCATCACATATTGGGGTCAAACTTTCTAAAATATGCGAAGTAATCAATATCATATTTTGCTTCTCTTTCAGTTTTAATATTATCATTTGTAATACTTTACTTGTTTCTAAATCTAATCCGTTGAAAGGTTCATCTAATATCAAAATATGTCGGTCTAATTTTAATACGCCTAACAGTGCAAGTTTTTTTTTCATTCCGGTTGAGTAGTTTTCAATTAAGTTTTTCAATGGTAGCTCAAATATTTCATTCCATGCTGATATATCGAAATTTGTGTTTACAAACAAATTCAGATACTCAATCCCCGTAATGTTTGGATAAAAATAATTTTCAGTTTCTAAATATGCTATTTTCTCTTTTGTTATTCTCTTGTTTTTGTATGTAATAGAACCACTTGCTTGTTTGGTTATGCCAAATATTGTGTTCAATAATGTAGTTTTTCCTGCTCCGTTTAAACCCACCAAACCATGAACCTTTTTAGGTCTAAGTTGTAAATTTAGACCATCTATAACGTGTCTTCCTTTTTCATAACTGACTAACAGTTCATTAATAGTAATCATCAAGATAATGCTTTAAATTGTTTTTAGCTTTGAAATAATAAACAGGCAACATTAAAAAAAGTATCGGCAACAAAACAATTGCGATACCTAAAATAATTGAATTGCCACTCAGATTAGCATTTGGTGAATATAGTGCATATTTTAAAAGAATTGACAAAATTATTAATAAAATACTGATGCCGAAAACAATAAACACAATTGCAAAATATTGGTAATTAAACAATAAAAATAATATTGTAGTAGGTAACTGTATTGTTGCAAAAATAATAAGATTTGAAGTAATTTTTTCCAATATAAACTTATCTGGTTTTTGCTTATTAATTTCAATAACGTTTCGTGGTTCGCAGATTTGGTAAAATCCCGAAAATACCAGTGTATTAATCAAAATAATAATTGGGGCGGTAGCTACCCAAAATCCAAATATTAACCCAGTTATATTGATTGAAATTAAGAAATAAAAATTACTTCTTATACCGCTTTTAATTTCAAAACAGTTGTAGGGTATCTTTTCTAATAATTTATTATTCAGATTTAGTTTTTTATCACTCAAAGATGTTTTAAGAAATGGGATTAACGAAACACCAATTAATTGGTAAAGTATTAAATCATAACGTTTTGCAATTAACAATATGATTAAAAACGGGGTAGTAAAAGTAAAGTATTCGGCAAGGTAAATTAATTGTGTTTTTTTGTAAATTGTAAACAGAAGATTTTTATCCTTGCGTTTTATGTGAATAAAAAAAATTGCCACTATAAGTAATAATATGGTAATTAATCCATTGGGATTTTGTTGTAATTGTCTGAAAATAAATGCTGAAAATAACAAAAATATAATGACAATAATTGCAATGCGAAATAATCCAACGGTAGAAATATTTCTGTATGCTTGTTTAATTCGTATTTTCAGAATTTGTCTAATCATTATATTGGTTATTAGTAGTTGCAACTAACG
>DAOTTY010000240.1:0-4973 GCA_034437575.1 Anaerolineae bacterium
TGCAGATGACGGTGGATAATCAATCAGAAGATGACCTGTTTCTGTTCTTCGTCAACGAACGGTCTGAAGCAAGCTACTACGCCCATCTCGCACCCGGCACCACACATGACCAGCACACCTACGCGAACCATGCCTGGATACTGGCAAAGTTAGATGCGAATCAGCGACCGTCACTTGTCAGGCAGTTTGTTGCCACGCACCGTATTCACCAGATTACAGTATGACGGTTTTAAGGTTGTCTTTCGGGCTGTCTAGCGGACACGGAATAGCCATTTGGCAGTGTCACATTTTTGCCACATTGTTGTCCTCAGAGCGTCACACCCTGCTGCCAGACTGAAGTTGTATGTAACGAAAGTCAAAGGAGCAATGTGATGATAACCTCCCGGCAATTTCTGAAACGTCTCGTACTCGTGTTTGTGGCAGGCCTCTCGGTCTTATCAGTGCAGGCACAGGACGGCGACGACCTGCCGACCTGCGACCGGGATAGCTACCTGAGAATATTGCAGGAGCTGTACCCCGGCACCACGCGCACTGAGGCTGACATGGGCTATGTGTTACCGGAAGGGACGCCGCCCGATGTCACCCTGCCCAACCGCGCGATGGAGGACGGGGAAGTCGTGGTCCGGGATGCGGATGGTACTATCTTGAACCGCTGCATTGTTGCCCCACCCCCTGCTGCGCTGACGGCATTAACCGAAGGCACACTGACGTTGGATGACGGCACGCTTGTCGTTGCGGATGCGGACGGTGCCACACGCCTGACCATTGAGAGCGCGGCGACATTGTCGCCAACTGACCTCGCCGAGCAACTTGCTGTGTTTTACGCTGGCGAATTCGGTGTGGATGCGGCAACGAACCCCGCATATGAACCCGTGGCATCGGCCATGATGTTGCTGACAGCCCGCAACCTGTTGATCGTCAGTACAGATGGTGAGATGCTGCTGTTCGCACGCGATTTCGCAACGCTGCCGCCACAGGCACGGGCGCTCACGCTGGCATCGTTCTACGCCCGTGAGTTGGGGGTCTTCCCGCCGGCACCAACCGAAGCTGAGTGACCCGTGCGAACGCGGGCGTTCTGTCACGAGTCGTGCTATGGTAGATGCGTGACAAATCGCTGAAGACTGACCTATGCCACAGACTGTATTAATCATTGAAGATGAAGGCCGCATCCTGCATTGGGTGCGGCAATACTTTGATCTGGCAGGCTTTTCCACCCAGGTGGCTCAAGATGGAGACACAGGACTGTCACTTGCCCGCCAGATTGCACCCGACCTGATTGTCCTGGACCTGATGCTGCCCGGTACCGATGGACTGACGATCTGTAAACTGCTCCGGCAGGAGTCCGATGTGCCAATTATCATCTTGACGGCCCGTGAGGAGGAGGATGACCGCCTGGCTGGTTTCGATCTTGGTGCTGATGATTATGTCGTGAAGCCGTTTTCTGCCCGTGAGCTGGTCGCACGGGCAGAAGCACTGCTGCGCCGCCGTGGCAACCGCGTCCAGACGCGCCTGACGGCAGGGCGCATCGTGCTGGATACTGCTGCTTACCGCTGTTGGGTTGATGATGAGGACGTCCACCTGAGCCGGACGCAGTTCACTATTCTTGAAATGCTCATGCGCCATTCGGGCCACGTTTTGTCTCGGCAGCAGTTGATGGCGGCGGCGTATGACGATATCGCCCTCAATTACGACCGCGCCATTGATACGCAAATTCGACGGCTGCGCGGGCAGATTGAACCGGACCCGCCCAATCCGATCTACATTCAGACGGTTTACGGCGTGGGCTACCGCTTTGTGATCCCTGAAAATGACGCGGACTAGACGCTTGCCCCCACAGCGACGGCTCGTCTGGCGCATCGTCATTCCGTTGAGCTTGCTGGTGGTTGCCGCCATTATCCCCAGTGGTTTACTAGCAGTGTGGCTGACCCACCAGCAGTTTGATCGGTTGGTGAGCGCGGGGGCACAGCGCCGGGCACAAGCGCTGGCAGAACAAATTGAAATCCGCTACAACGCGCTGCTAGTTGACCAGACGGCACCGCCCGGTCTACGCGCCGCTATCGCATACCGGGGTGACGCCAACCCTGCGCCGGCAACACAGGTGCCTATCATGGCAACCGCCGCCGCCCGTTCTGCCCAGCTTAACGCCCAATCGCCACCCGCCGAGGTGACAGCGGTGGTGGAACTCCGCGCACAGGCAGCGACTCAGCGTGCCGTGCCGCAAACGAGCGGTGTGACCATGATGTCTGCGTTGTCGATGGATGCCGGAGACGGCACCACAACCACGGTTGCGCGTCCCGATGGGATCGTGGTTTTTACCACAGGAAACACGACCCGTGCCCTGACTCCTGAACAGATTACAAGCGCTGCACCTGTTCGCAACCAGGCCACACAGGAAGTCGTTGGGTATGTGCTGGTAACCAGCAGCGGGTCCTACAGCCTCGCGCAGCAAATCTTTCTCCAGTCGGTCACCTGGACGCTCGTGGGTGTTGCCTCTGGCAGTGCGGTTGTGGTGATTGTTGTCGGCTGGTGGATTGTTCAACGGGCTACGGTGCCTATTCGCTCGGTGACGCGTGCTGCCGTGCAACTGGCGCAGCGCGGCGAGGCACCGCGTTTACCCATTACCTCGCAAGATGAACTCGGTGAGATGAGCCGCGCATTCAACGACATGGCAGACGCACTCGCGGCGCAGCAGGCACTCCGCCGCCGCCTGATTGCCGATGTATCCCATGAGTTGCGCACGCCGCTCAGCATCATTGAACTGGAACTGGAGGGGTTGACCGATGGGCTACAATCCCCGATGGACGCAGCGGAAAACATCCGGCGCGAACTGGCAATCCTGACCCAGCTCAGCGGCGATATTTCCGTGTTGGCGCAGTCGGACGCGGGGGAGTTCACGCTTGAGCTACAACCAATGGATTATGCGGCATGGCTGGCACAGGAGGTTGCGCGCTGGGAGGCTATCGCCCGCGAGAAGTCCATCACGATTCGGTTACTTCCGTGCGAATCCCCCATCACCGTGAGCGGAGATACTGCGCGGTTGGGGCAGGCATTGGGGAACCTGCTTCAGAATGCGCTGCAACATGCCCTGGCGAACACGGTAATCACAGTGCGTTGCATCGTACAGGGGAATATCGTCATAACCGATGTCATTGACCGGGGGCCGGGCATCTCCCCGGATGACCTGCCCTATATCTTCGAGCGCTTCTACCGGGCAGACCGCGCCCGCCAACGGGTAAGCGGCGGGCGCGGTCTTGGCCTGTCGATTGTCAGACAGATTATTAAAGGGCACGGTGGGCAGGTCGGTGTCGAGAGTGAGGTGGACAGGGGCAGCCGCTTTCGCTACACCCTGCCGCTGTCGCGCTAGTCTGGCAACTGTGCCGTGACCACCAGCACATCGGGGTTCGCAAGCGAGCCGATGGCCGCCACCAGATAGTACACGCCTGGGTCGAAGGTGGTACCGCTCAGGTCCAGCACGGTGCGGCTGGGCACCCCCGCCGGGGCAACCGTCAGGTTCGGGTAGGTCGTCGCGGTGATGTCCAGCGAGACAAACGCATCGCCGACGGCATTCGCCTGTCCGGCAAATGCAATGGGGCGGATAAGCGCCTGCCCGTTCACGTAGACCTGTACAGCGGGCGCGTCCTCAATGGCGTGCAGCACCCCAATTCGTGCCTGCCCATTTGCGCTGGACAGGTCGTTCGGGAAGACAAACACATTGAACGTTCCCGCATCCAGTGAGCCGACTGCTGCCGCCGTGAGGAACTGCCCGTTGCCCACATTGACCGTCGCCGGGCCGAACACCGCATCTTGCAGTGAGGTTCCGGCGGGGGCAATGGCGACATCGTAGCTGCCGGGTGCCAGCGGGATGAAATCCGTGATATTGCCAAACGTGAGTCCAGGGACAGCGACCTCGCCGTTCACATACACATCCACTGCGGGTGCCGTGGGGGCAAGATGCGCTACGCCCAATGCGCCGCGTCCGGCGGTAGACGGGGCAGCAGGGACCGGCGTGCGCGTGGCGGCGGGCTGTGGGGGTGGTTGGCTCGTGTTCGTGCCGACGCCCAGAAATACCCGGTTTGGCAGCAGCACGCGGTCGATCACATGGACCACGCCGTTGCTGGCAGTGATGTCTGCCTGGACCACGTTGACGCGGTTGTTCAGGCGAATGCTGCCGGGACCGGGTGAACTGACGGCCAGCGCGTTGCTACTCAGCAGCGTGCCAATCGCCCGTCCGTCCAGCCGTGCCAGTTCGCCGGAGAAGCTGGCAGGTTGTGCAACATGATACAGCAGGATATCTGTTAGGAGTGCCGTGTCTGCCAGCACTTGCTCCGGCGTCACGCCCAGCGTGGCGAATAGGTCTTCGAAGGCGGCATTGGTTGGCGCGAACACCGTCAGGCTGCCGGGCGCACCCAGCGTTTGGGCGACTGCTGGGTCGGCGGCGTTAACGGCAGCGACGAGCGTGGAAAAGGTCGGGTCGCTGGCGGCAATGTCCAGCGCGGTCGCGTTCTGTGCCTGTGCAGTTGGGGTAAGTGGCACCAACAGAAGTGCCATGAGAAAGGAAAACCAGATTGTGTACTTTATCATGTTTTATGTCCTTTTTGATTTGTGTCGAGATATGCTAATCCGTGAATTGCAGGCGTGCCTGCCACAGCCAGCCGCCCTGCGCGGTACTGCCAACCTGCACGAAGTACCAATCGCCCGTTGCGTCTGTGTCCAGGCGTATCGGCCCGTTGACCGGGCCGTCGATGACGATGAGCGCTGTCTGCGCCGGGATGCCCCCGACCACTTCACCGAGTGTGACGTCCGGTAGGCTCCACAACCGGGCACCGTCAAGCGCAACGGCGGTAAGGGCCAATAGGATGTCACACGCGCCCAATACATCACCCGCAGCAACGGGCACCCAGGCGTTGAACACACCATCGACTGTGATTTGTACTTGCTCGGTGGTGAGCGTCAGAACGGCATACGCCTGTCCC
>DAOTTY010000241.1:0-2722 GCA_034437575.1 Anaerolineae bacterium
CTGTTACCGATGGCAAGCTGACCATTGACGCATTTGAAGGCACCAACACCAAGATCAACTATGTGGACATCACTGGCGTCAGCGCGGCTGGCGGCGTCACCACACAAACGCTCACCGGGCTGGCCCCAGGCCAGTACACCATCACGCAAACCGCGCCTGATGGCTGGCTGCTTAACGGCCTCGTTTGCGACGGCTTCAACATCAGCAACCCGAGCGCAGCCCACACGTTAAACCTGACGAGTGGCGCAACGGTTGAGTGTGTGTTCAACAATGTTGAAGACGACACGCCGCTGCCGGGCAGCATCACCGTCATCAAGGAAGCCGACGTAACCGAAGCCACCAGCTTTGACTTCACCGGCGGCCTGGGCGACTTCTCACTCACGGTAGGCGGTTCCGCCACACCGACCCCGGTTGGCGACCCGATTGCCATCAACTTCCAGTTGGACGGCGCTCCGGTACCCGCAGGCTACATCGCGGATGTTGGCGAGGGTTACGGCGCTCAGGCTAATAACCTGACCTACGGCTGGCTGGACTTCACGGGCGATGTCCTGACGGGCACTCCGATTGATGCTTCTGGCACCAACGCGACCAATGGTGCAACCCGTGACCGCAACCGTACTACTCCGAGCGTCCCGCAAGAGCTGGACACCATCATCCACATGCAGCGCGGTGACTGCTGCACGAGCAACTTTGTGACCCCGATCTACTGGGAAATCGATCTGCCGAACGGCCTTTACGAAGTGACCGTGAGCGTAGGCGACGAAATCGGTAGTGATGGCTACGACAGCCAGCACCAAATCCGCCTGGAAGGTGAAAACCTGTTTACTGCCCCCGTTCAACTGGGCAAAGCCAACGAATACACCACCGGCACGGCGCTGGTCGAAGTGACTGACGGCAAGCTGACGATGGACCCGCTGGGTGGTACCAACACCAAGCCCAACTACATCGTTATTCAACCGATGGAAGCGGCCAGCGGCTTAAACAGCTACACCGCTGCTGACCTGACCGCAGGCACCTACAACATCACAGAGCTTCTGACGGGCGACTGGTCCCTGACCAGTGCGACCTGTGACAGCGGTGTTGCCGGGCTTAATGGCACAACGTTGTCCGTTGACCTGAGCGCAGGCGAAGACATCACCTGTACGTTCGTCAACGACGACACACCACCGGCTAACCAGGCCCCGCTTATCGAGCAGCTTGCTGACGCCGAAGTGATCGAAGGTGAAACGCTTGACCTGCAAGTGGCTGTTACAGATGCCGATGATGCGGACGTAACCGTTGGGGTTGTCCTGCCCAACAATGGCGACAGCTTTATCACCTCCGATGTGACGAAGAACAGCAATGGCGACTACACAGTCAACCTGAGCATCGCACCGCAGTTGAACGATCGCGGCAACTACATCATGACGATCACGGCTAACGACGGCACCAACGCCGAAGTGTCCAGCCAGTTCAACGTTAGCGTAGCACCGCAGCCAGCCTGCTCACCCATCAGCATTTTGCCCTGTGACCAGATTGCGGCTGACCTGCCGTTTAACCTGGGCTGGGACGGGAACGAGGGCGGCCTCAACGATCAGAACAACGTGGGCACTGGCTTCACGATGGCGCTTGATCCGTCGGCACGCCTGACCGATGACGGCACCCCCACCTACGCTGATGCAGAGGGCTACGAGCCGGGCAAGTTGACCGTCGCAGGCGGCAACCTGTCCATCGAAGCGACGAAGGGCATCTTCTACCGCGACCCAGGCAAAAGCAGCAACACCAACTCGCAGATCAATGCGCTGGGTGTGGGCTTCGATGCCACGCAGCCGTTTATCATCGAAACGACGCTGACCAACGTTGATCTCTCACCTGGGGGCAATAGCTCACAGCAGGGCGGCATCTGGTTCGGCCTGGATGAAGACAACTACGCCAAGCTGGTTATCTTCAAGACGGCAGACAACAGCGCCAGGGTTCAGCTTCAAGTGGAAGACTACATCACCAAAGTAGGCTCCAAGCCCGTCGAACTGGACGTGGCCAGCATTGGCAACCCGGCCAACAGCGACATCACGCTGCGGATGGTCCTGGACCCGGCAACGGGCACCGTGACGGGCTTCTACAGCCTCGACGGTGGCGCGTTCATCCCGGTGATTGAGGGTGGCACCAGCGAACTGACTGCCAATGCCGCCTTCTTCACGGGTGTGGATCACGACGCGAACGCTGACACTGATCCGATAAGCTATGCGGGCCTGTTCACAACCATCCGCAAAGCTGCGGCTGATCAGCCGATCACATTCAACTTCACCGACTTCAGCATTGAACCGGCGAACCCGCCGTCGAACACCGCACCTGAGGCACTCGCCCAGAACGTGACAACCGACGAAGACACCGCGCTCAGCATCACGCTGACGGGCAGTGACGCTGAACAAGACGCGCTGACGTTCAGCATCGGCAGCGGCCCGGCCAACGGTACGCTCAACACCGATAGCCTGCCGGACGTGGTATACACGCCGAACGCCGACTTCAACGGCACCGACAGCTTCACTTTCACCGCCAACGACGGCGACCTGGACAGCCCACCCGCTAATGTCACCCTCACGGTGAACCCGGTCAATGACGCGCCTGTGGTAACAGCCCAGAACGTGACAACCGACGAAGACACCGCGCTCAGCATCACGCTGACGGGCAGTGACGCTGAACAAGACGCGCTGACGTTCAGCATCGGCAGCGGCCCGGCCAACGG
>DAOTTY010000242.1:0-9334 GCA_034437575.1 Anaerolineae bacterium
AGGTTATCGCTATGGCCGGGATTATAGGCGCGTTCCGCGTATGACGGGAGGCCGAACCCCACGATGGACGCATCACCGGGGCGCAGAACCAGCAATCGTGTGCGTACATGATACCGGGAGCGGCACAGGCAGCCTGCCGTTCCTTCTTTGCCTCTTTTCCTTTTCCTCTCTAATCGGTCACAAATCGCTCGTGGCGGACGCAGCACCGAGCGCAGACACAACGGTTAGGCTGCGTCCCTACAATCTGCATCGAGCATTCGTAAGGGCGCAGCGGCGCGTCCGCTGCTAGAACACACACCTACTCCCCATCACCACAATGAATCACGCCGGGATCATTTTCCCAAAGGTCAACAGGCCGTCCGAGACTTCGCAACCCCCCAAGTAAACCCTGCCACGTACAAAGAAGGCCCATAAATGCTAGCCCGCCGTTAATGCATCCCAGGGCGCACAGTGGTATTCTGTATACAAAATTTAATCAAAATTAGATTGGCACTTAACATGCCTGATCCTATTCATGTTGTCCTCGTAGACGATCATAACGTCGTTCGGCAAGCGCTGCGAGTTTTATTGAACCAGCAGCAGGCCATTCAGGTGATTGCCGATACCGCCACTGGAATTGATGCCAGGCGCGTGGTGGCCCGAACGCGCCCGGATGTCATCCTGCTAGACGTGACGCTGCCAAACACAGCCCCTCATGTATTCATCCCTGACCTGCGCCGCAGCAGCCCCCACAGCAAGATTTTGGTGTTGAGCGCGTTTAGCAGCCCCGAACACGTATACCATGCGCTTGATGCAGGCATAGACGGCTATATGCTCAAACAGGCGGATGCGGCCCTGTTGTTTACGGCGATTGAGCGAGTAGCGGCAGGCGAAACGTTCTTCCACCCCACTATTCAAAAGATAATTGCGGCGCGAGATGCTGCACCCACCACCAGCTTTAACAGCAATGGCAAACACAACGATATGGGCCTGACCCAGCGCCAGCTTGAGGTGCTGCAACTGATTGCGATAGCGGCAACCAACCGCGACATTGCCGAAACCCTCATCGTCAGTGAGGAAACGATACGAACGCACATCAAAACGATTTACCGTAAGCTGCGCGTGAGCAGTCGCAGTCAGGCGGTGTTTAAGGCGGTACGGTTGGGCCTCATTGATGTGGAAGTACCGGAGGGCTAAGGGCCGATTATGCGAATCTGCATTCATTGATCCATGAGCGTTTCCTGGCAACAATGATGACCCGCTTGACCCCACCTACGACACGGGGTATACTACCAACAAAATTGTTGGTTGAGGGGCACCATGCCACCATCACAGGCGCGTGAGCGCGTATTACAAGCGGCAGAAGCGCTGTTCACCAAGCGTGGCTATGAAGCGGTCACCGTGAAGGACATCGCCAAACAGGCGGGCCTTCACCATTCTTCAATTTACCACCACCTTCCCGATGATGGCGGTAAAGAAGCGCTGTTCACGGAGGTCATGACGCGCCACCTGCACCAGCACCGTGACGGCATCCAGCAGGCGATTGCCAGCGCCGAAGGCGACCTGCGCGGCCAACTGGTTGCGATTGCAGCGTGGTTGCTGTCGCAGCCGCCGATGGACCTGCTTCGTCTATCGAACACGGACTTACCCGCGATGAAAGATCGTGAGGCGGCGGGCAAACTTGAGTGGCTTATCTACGCGACCATACTCGTGCCCATCATCGGGGTTTTAGAGCAGGCCCAGGCACGGGGTGAGGTCAATCACGAACATCTGGATAACATTGGCGGGGCCATCCTCACGTCGATTGAGGGGCTGCACAACATCCCGGACGAGCATGTAAACCACAGCCGGGTGGCCATGGCAAAAGAACTCATTGACGTGTTTATTCGCGGCATCCGCACGCCATAAATTTTTTTCACTCGCAAATCAACAAAATTGTTGGTTGAATAAACCGAACAGGAGAGCAGATGATGTTTAACGGTCGCTACCGAGAACTCACCCTGATTGTGATTGTGGTATCGCTTACCGCAGTTGCTACCTATACAAGCCTGCACCCCACCCACGCCGGGACGGGGACAATCAGCCAGGAGGCCCCCACTAACCCTGCGGAGCAGGTGCCCTGGTTCGCTGTCGGCCCAATGCTAAAACGCTGATGATACTGAGTCCGCGCTGGCGCAAAGTGGCCCGCGACCTGTGGGTGGAAAAGTCACGTACCGGGATTGTGGTGGCGTCCATTGCCATCGGGATTATCGCGTTTGGGGGGCTGTTCGGCACGCGCACCATCGTCGCTGAAAACATCGCCCTGGAATACAGCCGCTTTAACGAAAATGATGTGGCCTACCGCATCACCGGGCTGGATGATGCAACCGTCGCGTGGGCAGCACGGCAGCCGTTCGTCACCGACGCGCAGGGACTCACGGTGTACAACGCGGAGGCGCTGCTGCCTGTAGGCGTGGAAGATGTGGTCATCACGGCGTTTGAGGACTACAGCGACATCCGCATTAACCGCCTGCTGCCAGAAGCAGGCAAGGTTCCGCCAGAGCGGGGCGAGGTGGTGATTGAGCGCAGTTATGCGGATGCGGTGGGGCTGGCCATTGGCGACGAAATGACCCTCGAAATTGAGGCGGAGCGCACCGTCAACCTGGGCTATGTGGGCACAGTACATGACCTGAACGCCTTCCCCAACACGGTAGACCCACGCATCAAGCTGTATGTGACACCGCGCACGCTGCGCCTGCTGGACTTTGACCCGACGTTTAACCAGCTTTACATTACCTTAGACCGGGCGGCGATTGCCAACGCAGATACCACATTAGACGCGGTGGCCAACAGCCTACGCGAAGACATGGAGCGGCTGGGCGTGCCCGTTGATGGCGTCAGTGTCAACCGGGACGGTAAGTTGTGGGCTGGTGATTTTGCGAACGGCATTGCGGCGATTCTGTTTCTGGTGGGGTCGGCGGCGGTGGTGCTGTGCGGATTTTTGGTGCTGAACGTCATCACCGGACTGCTAGCGCAGCAGCGGCGGCAAATCGGCATGATGAAGATCATCGGGGCAACAGGCTGGCAGGTGGCCTCACTGTATTTGACGTTGGTGGCTGCATTCGGTGTGCTGGCGCTGGTATTGGCACTGCCCGTCAGCCGCTTATTGGCACGGGGTGTATCTGGCGCACTGCTGGGGGTGGGCTTCCTCAACGTGGATGTGTCGGTGTTCCAACTGCCATTTTTTGTGGTGCTGGTGCAAGTGGTGGTAGCGGTGACCGCCCCCGTGATTGCGGGGCTGCTGCCCATCATCAAGGGCACCCGTGTGAGCGTGCTAGATTCGCTGCGCGACGGCGAAAACGCCGAGATCGACGGCATTGACCGTTTGCTCGCCCGCCTGAAAGGTCTCCCCCGCCCGGTGCTGCTGGCCCTGCGGAACACGTTCCGGCGCAAGGCACGGTTGGTATCCACGTTGGTAACGCTGGTGGTAGCCGGGGCATTCTTCATGGGGGCACTCAACATTCGTGTGAGTGTGCTAAAAGAAGCGACAACCGTCGCCCTGGCAGGTTCCGATTTGCGCTTTAACCTGAGCGACTACTACGACCGGGGCGGCGTGCAAATGCGGGTCAGCGGCGTGGACGGCATCACAGATGTGGAAGGCTGGGTGACGGGTACCGTCAACCGGGTGCGCCCGGATAGCAGCGAAAGCGATGACCTGACGCTAACGGGCGTCCCGGCGGATTCGCCCTACAATACCCCTGTCATCACGGAGGGGCGCTGGCTGGTGCCGCCCACACCGAACAATCGCAATGAGATCGTCATCAGCACGGAGTTTGAAAACCTGGAACCCGATGTGCGTGTGGGTGACATGCTGCGATTGACATTTGACGGCACTGACCAGGATTGGCGCGTGGTGGGCATCGTGGAAACGGGCGGGCCGACGAGCGTCACGCCGCCGCTGTACACCTACTATGAGGGGGCTTCCCGGTATTTACAGGTGCCAGAGCAGACTAATTTTGTGCTGGCGGCCACACGGTCTAACACACTTGACGCTGACACACAGGTCGAAGCGGCATCAGTTGCAGAGCTTGACCGCTTCGGGATTGAGGTGGGCAGTTCGTCTGTTGTGCTGGAAGAATCGGAGAATGCCCGCAGTTCGTTTGACGTAATTATCTTCCTGCTGGCGTTTGTGGCGATGATTATTGCCATTGTGGGCGGGTTCGGCCTGGGCGGGACGATGAGCCTGGCCGTCATGGAGCGCACCCGCGAAATCGGCGTAATGCGCTCAGTGGGGGCGTCTTCCAATACGCTGCGCGGGATGTATGTACTGGAAAGCGTGCTGATTGGCGCGATGAGTTATGTATTGGCGCTGCCGTTTAGCCTGCTGGTGAGCTATGGGTTTGCGGTGGCCATTGCAGGCATCTTCGGGCGCGACCGTCCGCTGGAGTTCGGGGTGAACCCGGTAGGGTTGGGCATGTGGGCGGCGATTATCCTGGTGGTGGCAGCGGTGGCCAGTTTGCTGCCCGCGCAGCGTGCCGCCAGCATCAGCATTCGGGAGGCGCTGGCGTATGAGTAGGGGTGAAGTTCACGCAGTAGCTGTCGCCAGTGATGACCATCACTTCGGCGTGATGCGGCAGCCGGTCGAGGCCCGCGCTGACCAGCGGCTTACAGCCGGACAGCCACAGGTCAAAGGCGCTCCCGATGCAGGAAGTTCCTCGTAAATTTCGTCACGAGGTTGCCGCAAAGTTTTTAACACATACTGACTTATGGAACGGCAGGGATTACACCCTGCCCAATTCCCGCAATTATCGTCGCCACTACCGTTGGACGAACACAAGAGATGTTGCGTCTAACAGTAATCCCAGCCGGGCTGAAGGTTAACCGAAACGACCACTGATGTAGTCTGCGGTTTCCTCATGTTCGGGGTCTTCAAACAGCTTGGACGTTTGGCCAAACTCCACCAATTCACCCCAACGAACATCCGCATTTTCTTCTTTACGAATGTTGAAGAAAGCCGTATAGTCTGACACGCGCGCGGCCTGCTGCATGTTATGGGTAACAATGATAATCGTGTAGATGTTCTGAAGCTCGCGCATCAGTTCCTCAATGCGCTGTGTCGCAATGGGGTCAAGGGCCGAACACGGTTCGTCCATCAGGATGACCTCCGGGCTAATGGCGATTGTCCGGGCGATACACAGGCGCTGCTGCTGCCCACCAGAAAGGGACACCCCCAGCTTACTCAGGTCGCTCTTGACCTCATCCCACAAAGCAGCACCCTTCAGGCTTTCTTCAACAATGCCATCCAGGGTCTCTTTGTCATTGATGCCCAGAATGCGCGGGCCATAGGCCACATTGTCGTAAATGCTTTTCGGGAAGGGGTTGGGCTTTTGGAAAACGATCCCAATTCGCCGCCGCACTTCAACCGCATCCACATCGGGGCCGTATAGGTTGCGCCCCCGGTAAATAACCTCGCCCTCTACCCTGGCAGATTCTACGAGGTCATTCATGCGGTTAAACGTGCGAAGAACCGTGCTTTTTCCACAGCCAGATGGCCCGACAAAAGCCGTGATCTTGTTGCGCTCAATACCCATGCTGATGTCGGCAACGGCTCGGTAGCTGCCGTAGTAGACGCTAATGTTTTTTGCCTCAATAGCGTAACGACCGTTCGTTTCAGTCATTTAGTTGCTCCTGCTAAAGCGATTGCGGAGGATAATAGCGCTGCCATTTAGAAGCAGCATCACGACAAGCAGAACGATAATGGCTGCTGCCGCAACGTTTTTGAACTCGGCTTCAGGCCGTGATGTCCATTGGTAAATTTGGATGGGCACAACCGTGAACTTTGAGAAAGGCCCGTTGGGGTCAATGCCAATGAAGGTGGACGCACCCACAACCAGCAGGGGGGCCGTTTCACCAACAGCACGCGACATAGACAGGATGACGCCCGTCATGATGCCTGGGATGGCGGCGGGCAACACATGCCGAAAGACGGTTTGCAGCTTCGTTGCGCCCAGGCCATAGCTCGCTTCACGTATTGAACTGGGGACTGCGCGAACGGATTCCTGAGCACTAACGATAATGATCGGCAGAATCAGCAGCGCCAGTGTTAAACCGGCTGATAGCGCCGTGCGCCCATTGGTGTCTGTCACCCCAATAAACTGCCCACTGGTAAAATAGCCCAGCGCACGCACGAAAACAGCCAGGCCCAGCATACCGTAAATCACAGACGGAATGGCTGCCAGGTTCCGAATGTTGATTTCAATCGTCCGGTTAATCCAGTTATCACGAGCGTACTCTTCAAGGTAAATTGCCGCCCCTACGCCGAGGATAAGTGCGGTTACAGCCGTAATACTGATAATCCAGAACGACCCCAATAGAGCGGTTCGCAAACCTGCTGTTGTGGCTGAACTGGATACCGAACTGATGACAAAGTCCCAATTAGGCCATGCCTTAAATTCGAGCACATCATCCGGGTATTCTTCGGCGACCTCAGCCTCAATCTCATCTCTTGTGAGAATAGAGGGCAGCAAGCTCCAGGTTCTAATGACGGTTGGCCGAATAACCTGGTCGGTCACAACATCCAGCATCTGTGAGGCGGATAAGCTGTTGGCCAGAATTTGCGAGCGCTGTTCCACGTCCAGGTCGTTAATCGTAAGATTGGCCCAGTCGGCTGGGTAAGTTCCTCTTTCGAGGACATCCTGCAACGGTGCCGTCGTGAACTCAGTAGCGGGTACCTGGCTGAGCATGTCACGAATCACAACCGAGACACGTCCCGGCTGCCTTTCGGCCAGGATTGCAATGAGTTCTTCCTCCGTAAGCTCATCCAGGGGCTTATCGGCTACCTCAGAGGGGGCAAGTACGTTTTCAATGACGACCAGACCGTAAGCCTGATTGACGACATGTGAAAACAAAATGACCAACAAAGCCAGGGCAATGACATTGGCGGACAGGAAGAAAATTTCGCCAGCACGGCCACGCTGATGGCGAACTGTCAGATTCTTCTGAAATTGCTGTTCGGAAATTAGCGGGTTGGTTGGTTGACTGGCACTCACGAGTACACCTCCCGGAAACGACGGGTAATCAATGTGCTAACCAGGTTCAAAATCAGCGTCATGAAAAACAGCGTCAAGCCAATTGCGAAAACACTGTTGTAGTCAATTGACCCATAGCTAATGTCCCCGGTACTGATGCGAGCAATGTGCCCGGCCATTGTCTCAGCAGCTCTGAAATTGTCTGCCGTAAACGCTGGCCCTGCGCCCGCTGCAATTAGAACGATCATGGTTTCGCCAACAGCCCGCGACATCCCAAGAATAATGGCAGCCGTAATGCCAGACAAAGCGCCCGGAATGAGAACCCTGAGAACGGTTTCTAACCGGGTTGACCCCATACCGTAAGAGGCTTCTCGTAATGAATTGGGGACCGCTTGCAGTGCGTCTTCACTGATGGAACTGATGGTTGGGATAATCAAAATGCCCACCACAATCCCCGCAGAAGCCACATTGTAAATTTCCACAGTGTCTGCCCCGAAAATGCTACGCAGCACCGGCGTCATAAAAGTGAGGGCGAAGTAGCCATAAACCACTGTGGGGACGCCTGCGAGGATTTCCAGAATGGGCTTCAGAATGCCTCTTACCCGGCGAGTTGCATACTCACTCAGGTAAATCGCCGTCGCCATCCCCAAAGGAATTGAAACTAGCATAGCAATCATAGCAACTCGCAACGTAGCCGTTAGTAGAGGGAGAATGCCAAAGTTCCCAATCTGCGGTGCCCATTTGGTTTCCGTGAAAAACTTGGTAAGTGTCACCTCAGAAGCGCGGAACATGGGCGTATTGGCGACGTGTTCAGCCGCTTCAGTGCCATCTTGACCGCGCAGCACCTCAATGGACTCACCATCGGCTACGTTGACAACTTCTACGACTTCAGAGCCTTCCAATTGGCCCAGTCGAACCAGATCACCGACTTCCAGTGTGGAGCCAGTGGCGGTAAGCATGAGAACTGTATCTTCAGCCGAAACAGCTTCAACCGTCCGCTTATTGACATTCAACCACTCTGTCGTGGAGAAAAAACGTATTGCCTCTGTGCCTAACACAATGACAAAGCCAATTGTCGTCAGGATAGATACCAGGCCACACAGGAAAAGAATACCAGCAACGGCACCATCAAAGGGCCGAAGGTGGCGGGCCAACGCATCCTTTTTCTGCTGTTCGTTCGTACCGGCGATCCGGTCTGCCAGGGGGAGCTGCTCAAATATCTGAGTGTCAATCTGCGAACTAGCTTGCATAAACGTTCTCCAAATATAGGTGCTTTGCATACAAGCGGAAGTTCAGAGGGCGGCGTTTCCACCCTCTGAACAGATGAAGCAACTACAAATGCAGGGGGGTTAAACCCTACATGCCGCCGGTTGCGGCGATCCACGTCCAAGCGTTCAGGCGGCCAACGTACTCACCTGTGGGAATGTAACCGATCTGGTCACTGGCTGCACCCAACTGCGAGTTAGCGTTTTGCAGGTAGTAGTTGATGAACTCAGCAACCTGCGGCTTGCCCTGCATGATGACGGGGGCACTGTAGATGAACAGCGGGCGGCTCAGCGGGTACTCACCCGTGATACCGGTTTCTTCGCTGGGGATGACACCCTCAACGGCAACAGGGCGCAGCACATCCTGGCTTTCCTGGTAGTAGGCATAACCGAAGTAAGCGATAGCAAACGGGCTACCGGTAACGCCCTGTACCAGCACGTTGTCGTCTTCGCTGAACTGAATGCCAGGTGCATTCTGAATCGGGGTCTCATCTTCGTCGAAAATCTCTTCAACGAAGTAGTCGTAGGTGCCGCTGTCGCTGCCGGGGCTGAACAGGCGGATCTCTTCGGCAGGCCAGCTCGGGTTGAGCTGATCCCAGGTCGTTACTTCACCGGAGAAGACCTGAGCAACCTGCTCCAGGGTCAGGTTATCAGCGAAGTCGTTTTCTACGCTTACGGCAACAGCCAGTGCGTCGATAGCCACAAAGAACTCAGCCGGTTCCAGGTCGTTGGAACGGCAAGATTCAACTTCTTCAGGGCGGATGGCGCGGCTAGCGTTCTGAACGTCACTTTCAGCGTTAACGCAGAAGCGCTCGTAACCAGCACCAGAACCGATGCTGTCTACCGTGATCGTCCCGGCGAAGCCATCCTGACTGAACAGGTCAGCCATGCGCTCGGTCAGCGGGAAGACAGTGGAGCTACCAGCACCGATAACGTTTTCGGTGACTGCGAGCGGGTCAACAGCCGGCAGTTCAACTGGCGGCAGCAGCACGGTGTCGATGACATGGATAACGCCATTGCTACCCACGATGTCAGCGGTTACGACGCGAGCATTGTTGATGCGCGGGCCGCTTTCTGGCAGGG
>DAOTTY010000243.1:0-15035 GCA_034437575.1 Anaerolineae bacterium
GGAGAGATAAGGCCCAGCACCGACCGTACCGGTGTGGAGATTGAACAGTATCTGAAGCCGTGAGCCTGAATAGACAAGGTTAATAGATGCGCCGACCCCAGCCAGGAGGCAAACCGATGCGTTGGAAATGCCGGAAGCGAATGTGCAAGCAGACCATGTGCATCTGGTGATGAGCATTCCGCCCAAATATGCAGGTTCAAGCATAATGGATCATATGAGGGGAAAGCTTGCCATTCGCGTGTTTAACCGATACGGACACCTGGGAAAACGATATTGGGGCGGTCACTTATGGTCGCGCGGGTATTGTGTGAGTACGGTGGAGGCCGAAGCTGCCGTTGAAACCGCCCCCGCAGCGGAATAGCCACCCCCACCGCAACAAAAAAGGGCCAGCCCACACGGGCCAGCCCTCCGGCTTTACAGCCTATCTACTGCAAGCGCAACTGGGGTCTATTCGCCCTCAGTCCACTGGAGCAGCAGTTCCTCGTAAGGTACTGTCAGCGGTTCTTCCGGCTCCCGCTCGGCCTTCGGTGAACCCGGCTGGTCTAACCAGAAGCTCGGATCCATCTCTTCGTTCAACTGCGGGCTACAAACCGGCAGGTTGGCACGTTCCAGGCGGGCCAAAATGGCATCCTGCTGCTCTGCCAGGCTGTCCAGGGCTTCCTGGGCAGTGGTTTCACCCGTGATAGCGGAAGCGATGTTCTCCCACCACAACTGGGACAGCTTCGGATAATCCGGCACGTTCGGGCCGCTGTCCGTCCACTGGCTTTCTACCGGCGACCGGTAGAACTCAATCAGGCCACCGAACTGCTCGGAGTTCTCGGTCAGGTAGTCGCTAAAGACGGTGGAACGACGTACAGGGGTACCGCCGATCAAGAACTTCTTGAGGGAGACGGTCTTGGAGCTGGCGAACTGTGCCCACAGCCAGGCTGCGTCACGGTTCATCGGCTCTACGTTGTCTAGGATCGTCCAGCTACCTGCGTCTTGGTAGCCGACCTTCATGCCCTCGTCCCAGTAACGACCGCGCGGGGTGGGTGCAACGCGCCAGCGCAGCGAACCGTCGTCGTTCACAACCGGGTTGCCCGGCTCGCGGAATTCCGGTGCGGACAGCCAGGTGATGTACTGGAAGACGCGCTGTGCGACGTAGCCTTCTGCCGGTACCGGGCCAGCCTCACTCCAGGTGATGGAGGCAGCCTGCGGCGGTGCATAGTTGTACAGCCAGTCGATGTAGGTCTGGAGGGCGTAAACAGCAGCCGGGCTGTTGATGGCCCCACCACGGGTTACGCTGGAGCCAACCGGGCGGCAGTCTTCCACGCGGATGCCCCACTCGTCAACGGGCAGGCCATTCGGCAGGCCGGTGTCGCCCATACCAGCAATACTCATCCATGAGTCGGTAAAGCGCCAGCCCAGCGAAACGTCCTTCTTGCCATAGTCCATGTGGCCGTAAACCTTCACGCCATCAATGGTGCCGTCGCCGTTTACTTCGTTGGTGAAGAAGTTGGCGATGTCGTCGTAGGCAGCCCAGTTGACCGGCACGCCCAGTTCATAGCCGTAAATTTCTTCGAACTGTGCCATGATGTCCGGGTCAGTAAACCAGTCGTAGCGGAACCAGTACAGGTTAGCGAACTGCTGGTCAGGAAGCTGGAGGATGTTGCCATCGTAGTCCTGGCCAAATTCCAGGTTCAGCCAGTCGTCCAGGTCCAGGTTCGGGTTAGTGATGGCTGCCCCTTCGCCTTCCATGAACTCGGACAGGTTGATGGTTTTGCCATAGCGCAGGTGCGTGCCGATGAGGTCTGCGTCGTTGACGTAAATGTCATACAGCACTTCGTCGGAGTTAATCTGCGTTTGCAGGCGCTCTACCACATCACCTTCACCGATGATGTCGTGCGTGACGCTGATACCGCAGATTTCCTCAAAAGCCTGGGTCAGCACTTCGCTCTCATAAACGTGGGTTCGGATATTTTCTGCCGTGGAGCGAATCTCCATGCCACGGTACGGCTCACAGGCTTCGATGAACCATTCCATTTCGGCCATCTGCTCTTCCATGCTGATGGCAGATGGCTGGAATTCTTCGGTCACCCAGCGTTCGGCGGCGGCCATGTACTCGTCATTTTGCGCACCGGCGAACGGCATCGCCATGACCAGCAGCAGCCCCAGGGTAAGAAGGGTTACTGTACGTAAGTGTTTCATAGTGGGTCTAAATCCTCTTAAATGTGTAAAACGATAGTAAAACGGTTGAAAAATGCGTTGCAGTCACTAAATTCGTGCTATCACCCCCCTTCAGGGTTGTATAATGCTGTCAGTTGTATCGCGCAGGGGGGTGGTGTGCCGCTTGCCAACGGTTTATCGCACCACGCCCCTGTCGTTAGATACCCGGAGTCAGTTAGCCGAATTTCGCCACCACGACAATAGCCACAGCAGCCACGCCCATGCCGTAATACAACGAAACCTCCGGCAAAAATGCCATCCACAGCCCCATCACCCCGAAAAAGGTCATAAAACTGAGGAACAGGCGCTCCCCCCGGCTGAACGGGATGGGCAAAAAGCCCTGGTGATGCTCCGTCGGGGAAACACGATCCCAGTAGGTCATCACAATCAGCAAAGAGAACAGGCCAATGAAGAAGGCCGCCGTGGGGGCCGTCCACTGCATCCAGCTTAAATCCAGGAACAGCGCCGCACCAACACCCGTCAGCAGCACACCCATTACCACCCGGCTGCTGCGGCTGAACACCAGTTCTAGCGCGGCATTACCGGCAATGGCGGGGGTCACCACGTCACGTATCGCGGTGGCGAGGGCTGCCAGCCCCACAATCAATAGAATCGTGGCAATAACCGTTACCATGGTTAGACCCTCCCCAGGGCGAAGCCCCTGGCCAGATAGTTACGGACGAAGTAAATGAGCACCGCGCCGGGGATAATCATCAAAATACCGGCGGCGGCGATCACGCCCCAGTCCCAGCCCTCTGCACCCAGGCTGCGAGAAAGCTGCACCACGATGGGCTTCGTCTGGGACGCGGTGAGCGTGCGGGCCAGCAGCAGCTCCACCCAGCTAAACAGAAAGCTGAAGAACGCGGCCACGCCAATGCCCGGCCCGATGAGTGGCATAAAGATTTTGCGGAAGAAGTGGGTAAAGCTGTAGCCGTCCACAAAGGCCGTTTCATCTATAGCGCGGGGGATGCCGGACATAAACCCTTCCAAAATCCATACTGCCAGCGGCACGCTGAATAGCGTGTGTGCCAGCGCGACGGCCCATGGCGTGTCGAACAGGTTGATGCTGGAATATAGCTCTACATAGGGCAGCAGGAACACCGCGCCGGGGGCCATACGATTCGTCAACAGCCAGAAGAACAGGTGGTTATCGCCCCGGAACTGGTAACGGCTGAAGGCGTAGGCGGCGGGCAGCGCCACCAGCAGCGTGATAATCGTGTTGATGGCCACGTAAAACAGCGTGGTGCCGAAGGCCCCCAGCCAGGCCGGTTCGGTAAAGATGGTAATGTAATTTTGCAGCGTAAAACTACGCGGGATGAGGGACCGCTGGCTGAGGATTTCCTTGTTCGTTTTGAAAGACATACTCAGCATCCACAGAATGGGCGTGCTCAAAAATATAAAGTAAAACGTCATGCCTGTAATACGGAACCAGTTGCGGCGCGGGCCGGTTTTCCTGTCTTCGGCCACGCTGGCGACGGGTAAACCCTTTGACTTATCGCTAACGGCTGTGCTTGCCATGGTAGTTGCTCCTCTCTCCAGTCTAACCGGCGGTCTGCTGCTCTTCGCCCGTGCCGACGTTCGTCAACACCAGGAAGAAGATGTAGCTGATACTCAAAATGACGAAAAAGTAAATCAGGGACATGGCTGCTGCGTAGCCGAACTCGAAGCCGCCCACGGCCTTGCGCACCAGCACATCACTGAGGAATGTTGTTGTATTGCCGGGGCCACCACCCGTTAGCAGGAAAACTTCGGTGTAGATGCGGAACGAGTCCATAAAGCGCAGCAGCACGCCAATCGTCAGCACGCTGCGCAGGCGCGGCAGGACGACAAAGCGGAAGGTGTTCCACTTCGACGCGCCGTCGATGCGGGCCGCCTGATAGTAGGCATCCGGGATGGCGTTCAAACCGGAGTAGCACAGCAGCACAATCAGCGGTGTCCAGTGCCACACGTCCATCAGCACCACCGTCCAGTAGGCATCCGGGCGGTTTAGCGCCACGTTGTAATCGTAGCCGAACGGCTGGAACAGCAGCGGGAACAGGCCCAGGTCGCTGCGGGTAAACACACGCCAGATGATGCCCACCACGTTATATGGAATGAGCAGCGGCAGTCCGACGGCCACCAGGGCCAGTGTCGCCCGCCAGCCGTGTTTGGGCATCCCCAGCGCAATCAGAATGCCCAGCGGCACTTCGATGGCCAGGATGAGGAATGAGAAAATCACCTGGCGCACGAACGACTCGCGGAACAGATCGTCCGACATGACCAGAAAGTAATTTTCCATGCCCACCCACAGCGGGTCCAGGCCGGGCAAAATATCCTGGAAAGAGTAGTTGACCACCGTCATAAATGGGATGAAAGCGTTCAGCGCCATAGTCAGCAGGGCGGGCAGCACAAATAGCCAGGCGCGATTGGTTATGGTTTTCATGCGGGTACCTCCTCGGTCGTGCGGTCTATGGCAACTCCATCCACGTAGACCATCATGTTTTCATCCGGGAAAACGACCGAAACGGCATCCCCGGTATCAATATTCGCGTTTTCATCCATGCGGGCCTTGAAAACCAGCTCACCGGCTTTGATCTCTGCAATGCGAGAGTTGGCTGTCAGGTACAGGTTGATGACATCACCGTGGAAGCCGTCCCCGCTCTCGCCCTTGCTTACCTGTACAAACTCCGGGCGAATACCGATTTCCAGCTTGCTATTGCTGACCATCTTCGCGGTTTCTGCCGGGAGTTCGATGCTTACGTCACCAGCGCTGACGGTCGTGCCATTCAGCGTGGCGGGGAACACGTTCATACCGGGGCTGCCGATGAAGTAGCCAACGAACGGCGCACGCGGGCGTTTATGTAAATCGTGTGGAGAGCCGGTTTGCAGGGCCGCCCCCATGTTCATCACCGTTACTTGGTCAGCAAAGGTCAGCGCCTCGTGCTGGTCGTGGGTCACGTAGATCATGGTCATATTCAGGCGGTACTGCACCTGTTTAAGTTGGCGGCGCAGGTGCCACTTCATGTGCGGGTCGATCACCGTCAGCGGCTCGTCAAACAGCACGGCGGTCGTGTCCTCACGGACGATGCCGCGCCCTAGCGAAATACGCTGTTTTTCTGCCGCGCCCAGGCGGTTGGCGTTCTTCTTCAGCATGTCGCTCAGGCCGATCATCTCGGCAACATCGTGGACGCGCTTTTTCACGCTGCTTTCGTCCACGCCACGGTTACGCAGCGGGAACGCCAGGTTGTCGTAGACGCTGAGGGTTTCGTACACGACCGGGAACTGGAACACCTGCGCCACGTTGCGCTCTCGTGGATTAAGCCGGGTTACGTCTATGCCGTCGATGAGCACGCGGCCCTGCGTGGGCTGGAGTAGCCCGGAGATAATTTTAAGCAGCGTGGTTTTGCCACAGCCAGACGGGCCAAGCAGCGCACTGGCTACGCCGTCTTCCCACGTCAGGTTAATGTCTTTTACGGCCCACTGCCCCGGTGAGTAGGCGTGTGCTACGTCGATCAGTTCAATTGTTGCCATCAGGCCCTTGCCTCCGCAGCGACACTGATAATGTCGCCTGTGTTGCTGTCAAAAATGTGGACGTGCCCCGGGTTGACATAAACCTTGATCTTTTCGTCCAAGTCAAAGCGCCGGAAGTCCTGTGTGAGCGCAATAAACTCAATATCTTTGTGCTGGACGTGCAGCGTGGTATCCGACCCGACGATTTCTGCCAGGCCCACCGTCGCGTCCAGGGCGAACTCGCTGTCGGCAGCTCCAGTAAGCGATGGCGTGGTGGACAGATGGTGCGCCCGGATGCCCAGCGTGTAAGCACCGTCTTTAACGTCGGCTTCCATCGCGCTTAGCGGCAGCCGGAAGTCGTCGGTAATCACGGCCTCGTCGCCCTTCACCTGGCACTGGAAGAAGTTCATGGGCGGGTCGCTGAAGTACTCGCCGGACTTCATGTGCTGCGGCTGGCGGTAGACATCGTTGGTGGTGCCATACTGGATGATGTTGCCGTCATGCAGTACGGCAGTGTGGCTGGCCATGGTCAGCGCGTCGATGGGTTCTGGCGTGGCGTAAACGAAGATGGCATCACGCTGCTTTGCAATCTCCTTCAGTTCCAGGCGCAGGTCTTCGCGCAGCTTATAGTCCAGGTTGCCCAGTGGCTCGTCTAGCATAATCAGCCGTGCGTCTTTCACAATCGCCCGGGCGAGGGCCACACGCTGCTGCTGGCCACCGCTCAATTCCTGCGGCAAACGATCCAGCAGCGGCGAGATTTGCAAAATCTCTGCCACCTGGCCCACGCGCTGCTTGATGTCGGCTTCGGTGTACTTCTGGCTGCGAGACACGCGCAGCGGCGAGGCAATGTTTTCAAAGACTTTAAGTGACGGGTAGTTAATAAACTGCTGGTAGACCATCGCTATGTTACGGTCGCGCACGTGCATCTCGGTCACGTCTTCGCCGTCCACCACCACCTGGCCACTGTCTGGACGGTCGATGCCGCCCATCACGCGCAGCAGGGTGGTTTTGCCGGTGCCGGTGGGGGCCACAATCGCCAGGAACGTTTCGTCCTTGATGGTCAGGTTCAGGTTGTTGAGGGTGTTATATCCTTCGGAGCGTTTGAAAATATTTTTGAGTTCTATACCCATTCACATAATAACTTTCTACTAGAACTACCAGATAGAGTGGCCTTCTATGATCTGCGCAATCTGCTGCGGGAAGCTGTGGAAGTTAATCGGCTTGCTGATAAAGCCGGAGAACCCGCGCCGCTTTGCCAGGGGCACGGCTACCGACCGGTCGATAACGGACATGGCGATAATCGGAGCGCCGTCAAATTCGTGCCGGTCGCGGATGAACGTAAAAATATCGTAGCCGGTTACACCGTCGGGCAGCATCAGGTCGAGAATGATAAGGTCGATTGGCAGGAAGTTTTGCATGTGGAGGACAACGTCTTTGCCGGTGCGGTGTACGCCGATAACCGCCCCGTGCGCTTCTAGCAGCGTGCGGGTGATGGTTTGATTACCGATGTTGTCTTCGACCAAAAAAATACGTTTGTCCTGAAGCCGCATAAACAGTAATTCCATAAGGTGCAGCTAACCCTAACTGATAAACATGACATTTTATCAACAGGTTTTTAACAATTTGCATGTACTCTAACAGACGATGAGCCGGCCCATAAGCTGGCTGTTTGTAGGGTTTTGATGAAAATACCCCTGTCTTTTTGTACAGGGGTTAGCGTTGTATTGCCCAGATGCGCTCCCCTGCCATAATACGATCAAGCGTGGTGGGGAAGCTGTGGAAGTGCAGCGGCTTGGCCAGCACGCCGTCGAACCCGGCCTCGCGCAGGCTCTGCACTTCGGCATTCATCACGCTGGCCGTAATGGCAACGACCATCTTATGAGCGAAAGTGGGGTGCGCCCGCAGCCGCCGCAGCATCTCGAAGCCGTCCAGCGGCAAAACGTGAATGTCCAGCAAAAACACATCTGGCATCACGGGCAGCGCCTCCACCTGGGGGATAAACCGCGCACTGTCCTCGAACAGCGCCAGCTCAACCGGGTACGGCAGGCGGGTCATCAGCAATTGCAGCACTTTACGGCTGCCGGGGTCATTTTCTACATAAACGAGCAGCGATCTATTTGACAAAACACACCTCAAAAAAATAAAACTATCGCGTGACCTCCAGGCGCGGAGAGCAAACCGGGAGCGTCACAAAAAATGTCGTGCCTGTTCCTATTGTACTTTCAAACCACAGTGCCCCATCATGAGCTTCTGCCAGAACTTTTGAGATGGGCATCCCCAGGCCAGTGCCCTGGCCATCACGGATGCCGCTTTCGGTCTGCTTGAACGACTCGAACACCAGGTCGTGGTCTTCTGGCGCGATGCCGGGGCCAGTATCGCCAATGCTAATGCGGATCATATCGTTTTCGTGGCGGGCACGGATGGTAACAGCCCCACGCTGCGTGAACTTGCAGGCATTGGCCACAATGTTCAGCAAAATTTGCAGGATGCGCTGGCTATCGCCCCGGATGTGTGGCAGGTTATCGGGCACATCTACCACCACATCCACCGGCCTATCTGCGCTGAGGCTGCGGGCAGTAACGACGGCGGTGTGCAGCAGGTCGCCAATGTCGATGTCGTCCTCCACATACAGCGTCAGCGAGCCAGACTCGATTTTAGACATGTCCAGCACATCGTTGATGAGGCTGAGCAGGTGTTCGCTGGCTGTAATCACCTCGTCTAGCGTTTCTACCTGGTTATCGTTTACCGGCCCCATCATGCCGTGTTTGACGAACTCTGTGAAATTGATGATCGAGTTCAGCGGCGTGCGCAGCTCATGAGACACACTGGCCAGGAATGCCGATTTCGCCTGGTTAGCCTCCTCGGATTGCTCGCGGGCCAAGCGCGATTCCTCGAAAAGCTGCGCATTACGCACGGCGATGGCGGTTTGCTGGGCCAGGATTTGTAGCGCGGCAATTTCTTCCTCGCCAAAGCTGTTTCTATCGCTGGATTGCACGTAAAACACGCCCAGGAAACGGTGGCCCAGCAGCATCGGGATGGCCAGCTCTGACCGGGTGTGGGGCAGTTCCACCGCAGACAACGGCTGCTCGCCGTCGGGCACGTCATTCACCACCACCGGGCGGCGCGACCGGGCCGCCTGGGCGATGGCGCTGCGGTGCGTGGCAACGGGAATGGTAAAGGCGTGGCGGTTTGCGAAGGGCTGGCCGCCTGGGCTGCGGCTGGCCGATAGCGTCAGCGTGTCGTTGGCGTCGTCTGGCAGCAGCACGGCTACAGCATACAGCTCGTATAACTGCGCCGTCAGGTTGACCACCTGCGGCAGCAGTCGTTCCAATTCCAGCACGGTCGTAATCTCTCTGGAGACATCCACAGCCGCTTTCAGGTCACGGGTGCGGGCCGCCACGCGGTCTTCTAGCGAGAGAATAAGTTCTTCCACGCGGTCGGCCATGGTGTTAAAGGCCCCGGCCAGGCTGCCCAGTTCGTCGCGGGTGCGGACGGGCACGCGGCTGGCCAGCGCGCCCTTTTCGATCTCACGAGCACCGGCGATGAGTATTTGCAGTGGGCCGCTGACGAACACACGCACACAGAAGTAGACCACCACCGCGCCTACGACCACTGTCGCCGTTGCAATCCACACAATTTGCCGCTGCAACTGGCCGATAACGCGCTGCACTTCCGACTGTGGGCTGAAGATCACTGCCTGGAGTTCGCCGACACCGGCCAGCACTGGCTCTGCGGAAAAATAATAGACATTGCTGCCGAAGGTTATCAGTTCATCGGCAGCGGGGGGCAGCGGGGCCGGGATGCCTGCCAGCGTAGTTAGCAGCACATCGCCGCCGCGTGCCAGCCCCACATCCAGGCCCAGCCCCTGGCGGAAGCCCGCCAGAGTGGCTGCATCCAGCCGTTGTTCGATAACCAGTGTGGCCGCCGTCGCCGGGGACGGCTCCCAGGTTTCTGGGTGGGCCAGCGGCACGCGCAGCGTGTACGACGTTTGCAGCACCGGCACGCTGCCGTCGTAGGTGATGTGCGTTTGCGGCGCATCCAGGATGTCACGGGCCGGGGTGTGGCCGGTAAGGCGCGTGTCGTCGGTCAACTGGAAGTTCTGGTCGGCGTAGAACACTGTCACGGGCAGTGAGTAAACCGAACTGATGTCGAAGTAGTCATCGGCGGGCGGTGTGAAGGTGGCCGTGCTGGCCCGGTAGAACAACGGGCGTGTTTGTGGCTGTTTCCAGTCATAGCGCGAGATAATCACCTGGTCGCCGTCCAGCCATAGGGCCAGCGTGGGGTCTGCCTGTGGCACCATGCCGAATGGCGACACCAGGTACAGCCCGATGCCGTCCAAGTCGCTGGTGTTCACAGCGGCCTGGAACTGCTCCAGCAGGCGCAGGCTGGCCTGGAAGGCAAAAATCTGGTCGGAGTCGTCAATGCGGCGCGGGGTATCGGCAATGCTGAACGGGTCCAGGAACTGGCCGGGGTCTGCATAGTAGGGGCCAGAGCGGGCAAGTTGGGCAATTTCCCGCGCAATCTGCTCGTTTTGCTCCATGCCTAAAGCAATCAGCGTGGCCTCGGCGGCCATCTCCTCCAGGCTCCCGGCCAATATGCGCGACATACGATCCAACTCGGCCTGTTTGACAGCGGTCAGGTTGGCCTGGCTGGTGATGCCAATCATGATGGCCAGGCCCACAGCAAACAGCACAAACACTGCCCCCAGCGGTAGCAGAATCTTGGTGCCAATACCTATTCGGCGCTCAATCATTGGCGTTCGGCCTCCCACTGCAAAATCAGTTCGTCGTAGGGGATGGTCTGCGGAGTGCGGGGCAGGCGCGGGGCTTTGGGGGCACCGGGCTGTGCCAGCCAGTAGGCCGGGTCTGTAGCGAGGTTTAGCTGTGGAGAGAGCGCCGCCATGTGCATCCCGTCCATGGCGGCGTCCATCTGCGTGGCGATGTTGTCCATGGCCTGCTGCGACGTAAGCTCGCCCTCAATGGCGCGGGCGATGTTCGGCCACCAGATGCCGGACAGAACCGGGTAATCCGGCACGTTGAGGCCGGTATCCGTCCACTTTTGCGCCTCTGTGCTGCGGTAAAACTCGATCAGCCCGCCGTAGTGTGCAATGTGCTCGGTCAGGTAATCGGAAAACACGGTAGACCGCCGCACAGGCGTGCCCCCCGCAATGAACTTGTCTACTGCCACCGTTTGCGACACGGCAAACTGCGCCCACAGCCAGGCCATTGCCCGGCGCTGCCCGCGCACGTTGGCCGGGATCGTCCAGCTACCGGCGTCCTGGTAGCCAACCTTCATGCCCTCGTCCCAGTAGCGGCCATGCGGCGTGGGGGCCACCCGCCACAGCGGCAATCCATTTTCATCGGTGACGAGGCTTGACGGCGCGTGGAAGCCATCGTCGGAAAGCCAGGTGGTGTACTGGAAAATGCGCTGGGCAATGTCGCCGCGTGCCGCTATCGGCCCGGCATCTACCCAGCGCCAGTCCTGTGCTTCTGGCGGGGCGTACAGGTTCAGCCAGCGAATGTACGTTTCCAGCGCATAAACGGCAGCCGGGCCGTTTGTCGCGCCGCCCCGCGCAACGGAAGCCCCCACCGGCACGCCATCCACCGCGCGGATCCCCCACTCATCAACCGGCAAGCCGTTGGGCAGGCCCACATCGCCCACCCCGGCAATTGACAGCCAGGCATCGGTAAAGCGCCAGCCCAGCGACGGCGACTTGCGCCCATAGTCCAGGTGGCCATAAACCGTTACGCCGTTGATCTGCCTGCCGGTAAAAAACGCGGCGATGTCCTCGTAAGCCTCCCAGTTCAACGGCACGCCCAGGTCATAGCCGTACTCATCGCGGAACTGCTGCTGCAAGCCGGGGTCGGTAAACCAGTCGTAGCGGAACCAGTACAGGTTGGCAAAGTGCTGGTCTGGCAATTGCAGCAGGTGGCCCTCAAGGTCCTGGCCAAACGCCAGCCCCAGGAAGTCGTCCAGGTGCAGCGTCGGGCTGGTGTAGGGGGCACCCTCGCCGTTCATGTACGCCGTCAGGTTCACCACGCCGCCGGTACGCATGTGCGTGCCCACCAAGTCAGCATCGTTGACGTAGATGTCGTAAAGCTGGCGGCCCGTGCGCTGCTGCTCAACCAGCCGTTCGATGACGCTGCCCTCGCCAATAATGTCGTGTTCTACCCGGATGCCGGTAATTTCTTCAAAGACCGGGGCCAGCACGATCTGTTCCCAGTAGTGCGTCTGGATATTTTCTGCAACGGAGCGCACGGTTTGCCCCCGGAAGGGCGCGGCAGCCTGCGCGAACCACGCCAGTTCGGCGGCGCGTTCGGCTTCGGTCAGCACAGAGTTTTCAAAGTAGGCCGCCCAGTATTGTACGGCGGCATCGTGGTCTGTGGGCTGGGCCGCGGCATGTGTGTGTGCGGCCAATACGAGCAGCAGGGCAAAAAAAGAAAGTCTGTAGCGCATGATGTGCCAGGAAATATTATTTTAAAGTGGTGTACTCTATGCATTCTACTATACTATACAGCAGGAATGATAATCAGAAGCAGTACAAACCGTGGACAACGTTCATACCGATGGCCTGAAAAACAACTTTTTCGATCTCTCGCTGGATTTGCTGTGTGTGCTGGACGCAGCAGGCCGGGTACAGGTGGCCAACCGGGCCTTCGGGGCGCTGGTGGGGCACGCGCCGCAGCAGATGACCGGCCAGCCGTTTTCGCAGTTCATCCACGACGATGACCGCGACGAAGCCCGTGCCGTGCTGGCCTCACCCGGCCAGGAACATGCCCCGGTCAGTACGATGTGCCGGGTGGTGTGCCACGATGCCACGCTGCGCTGGTACATGTGGACGGCTTATCCCCACGAGGCGGGCAGGTTTAACCTGGTGGGCCGGGACATGACCCCCTATCACGAAATGGAAGACAAGGAAACCGAGCGCAACATCTTCGCAGAGGCGCTGCTGGATACCGTGCTGGCGATTAACAGCAGCCTGTCGCTGGAGCAGGTGCTAGAGCGCATCCTGTCCAATGTGGGCCGGGTAGTGGCCTACGACTACGTGAACATTATGCTGCTGGACGGCGACCGCGCCGAAATCGCCGGGATTCAGTTCCGCGATGGCTACGAGGAAGACGTTACTCACCCGCAAAACCGCCGCTTTCACATCCGGCACAGCGACTACCTGCGCACCATGTACGACACGCAAGAAAGCCTCATCGTCCGTGCTGTAGACAACCCGCCCGTGTGGATGGCCCCGCCGGGGCTGTCGCCGTCGCCGTCGGGGTCGTTTTTGGGGGCACCTGTGGTGGTGGAAGATGAAGTCATCGGCTTCCTGGGTGTGTTTAATACCACCCGCGAGTTCTTCACCCCGCTGCACGCCCGGCACCTGGTCACGTTCGCCAACCAGGCCGGCAGCGCCATTAAAAATGCGCGGCTTTACGAACAGGCGGCGACCGTCGCCGTACTGAAGGAACGCCAGCGTATGGCCCAGGAATTGCACGACTCCGTGAACCAGAACCTGTTCGCCGCCAGCACCTACGCCGACCTGCTGCCGCGTGCCCTCAACAGTAAGCCAGAGGCAGTGGCCCGCTATGCGGCGGACATCAGCCGGTTGGTGCGCGGGGCCGTGGCGCAGATGCGTATGATTTTGATTGAACTGCACCCGGATACGCTGACAAAAACCGAGCTTTCCATTCTTATCAAGCAGCAGTGCGATGCCTTCAGCAGCCACACCGGCATTGCCGTCAACTTCAGTGGCAGCCAGCAGGCCACCATCGCCCGCGACGATCAGATCGCGCTGTATCGCATTGCCCAGGAGGCGCTGCACAACATCGACCGCCACGCCAACGCTACACAGGTCGATGTACACCTGGCCATTACCGATACTGCGCTGGAACTGCACATTGCGGATAACGGCACCGGTTTCGACATGGCCAGCGTGACCGATGTGCAGTTCGGAGTGCGCAACATGCACGACCGCACGGCCAGCATCGGCGCGGCCATCACCATCGACTCGCAGCCCGGCACGGGCACCCGCATCACACTGAGAAAGGACTACCATGCCAGTACTTGAATCCATTCGTATTCTGCTCGTAGACGACCACCGCATTGTACACCAGGCCCTATCAGAGATGATCGGGTTTGTGGATGACTTTGAACTGGTGGGCCAGTGCAGCAACGGCAAAGAAGCCGTGGCGCTGTGCGCGGGACAACAGCCGCATGTGGTGCTGATGGATGTGGTTATGCCGGTGATGGACGGCATTGAGGCAACAGAACGCATACTGGCCGCCCACCCGCAGATCAAAATCCTGGCGCTGTCCAGCTTCCAGGACGACGATAGCGTGCAGTCTATGTTGCGGCAGGGGGCGGTGGGCTATGTGCTCAAAAATACGTCTGTCGATGAACTGGAGAGCATTATCCGCACCGTTTACGAGGGCAACACGGTCATTTCGTCCGACCTGATGCAGAATATCCTGCGCAGCGGCGGCCCCGCGCCCCAAACACAGGATTTCGGACTCAGCCCGCGCGAACTGGAAACACTGCAACTCATCGCCAGCGGCATGAGCTATGGTCAGATTGCCGATAAGCTCTCCATTAGCACGTCCACGGTCAAGTTCCATGTGGGCAACGTACTGACGAAACTGAATGTAGAAACCCGCAACGAGGCGATTGTGCTGGCGGCCAAAAACGGCCTCATCTAGCCGCGCTGCCCGGCCTGCGGTGCCCATTCGATACTTCAATCGTCAAATGCCCTCCTTCTGAAGGTAACTACTCAGGCAGGGTATCACAGGGTAGTTGTGATGACCGTAGTGAACATTTATGGACTTTCATAGCACAAATCACAATATAGTTGTGAATGTGTGTAATAAATTGTAGCTCGCTAGATGCCCGCTATGACCCCTTGTTATCTGAATGACGTAGGGGTACCTGAGTAGTTAATCATGAGCTGGCGCTCACCAAAGGGAATGAAAAGGGTAGTCTATTTTCGAGAGAGTTACATTTTTTCACGTATCCCGTAGCGATGCCGAACGTGACGAGACGCTGCCCGACCAAACCGGTAACCCTACTCAGCGGCCTACTACCCGGCATGTGTTCCAGATGATGGAAGGGGTTGACGTGCTCATCATCGAGCAGCGCGGTGTCCAACAGCGGCTCATTCTCAACCTGACCGACCTCCGAAAACAGATTGTCATGCTCTTTGGGCCGCACGTCCGAAAACTCTACGATCTGCTCAAGTGAACTGCGGAATGTGCGTTCCTGGTAAAGCTGGTGGTTAAAGCGCACGCTCGCCTCCGTCAACGTGACCAGCCCGGCATCCCGCGCCATCCGCAGGCGCTCGTGCAGGTCGGGGGGGG
>DAOTTY010000244.1:0-9333 GCA_034437575.1 Anaerolineae bacterium
GCGATTGACAACGTGGGCCGCGCCGACGACGTAACCATTGTCTCCATTGACGGCGGCTGCGCGGGCGTCGAAGCCGTTGTGGATGGCCGCATCGCGGCGACCAGCCAGCAGTACCCGCTGAGTATGGCCGCCCTGGGCGTGGAAGCCGTCGCTGAGTTCGCCGTAACAGGTGAGGCTCCCTCCGGGTATACCGACACGGGCGTAACCCTCATCACGGACGAAACGGCTGAGGGCATCGCAAGCGAAGACACTGAATTCGGCCTGGCAAACTGCTGGGGCTAAACACAAACCCGGTGGGGCCGCCCGGTGTGGCCCCACCCCCTGAACCGTTAAGGACGAATTCCACATGACAGCCACAAATGAATCTCTCCCCGCCAAAACCGGGGGCCGCTCCATCACCTTCCGTGAAATTATTGGCACACCTGCCATTGGGCCGCTGCTGGCGCTCATTCTGGCGTGCGTTTTCTTTTCTTTCCAATCAGATCGCTTTTTAACCGGGCGTAACCTGTCCTTGATTGCCCAACAGGTCATGGTGGTGGGCACACTGGCCATCGGCCAAACGCTCATCATCCTGACGGGCGGCATTGACCTTTCCAACGGCTCGATTATGGTGCTTGGCTCCGTATTGATGACCAAACTCGCCACCGATGGCGTGCTGCCCACCCCGGTTGCCATCGTTATCGGGCTGTCTGTCACCGTGATCTTTGGGGCACTCAACGGCATTTTGGTGACGCGCTTCAGGCTGCCACCGTTCATCGTCACATTAGGTACCTGGAATATCGCCTTTGCGCTTACGCGAATATACACCGTCACCACCATCAGCCTGTCAAGCATGACGCCCCCCTGGCACCTGTGGATTGGTGGCACCTTTAGCATCGGTGAAAACACAAACATCATGTATGGCACGCTGGTTTCGCTGTTCCTGTTTATTTTTACGTGGTTCGTCCTGCGCGAAACGCAGATTGGCCGTCACATCTACGCGGTGGGCGATAACACCGAAGCCGCCCGCCTGACAGGCATTAACGTAGACCGCCTGCTGGTGTTCCTGTATGCCTCCGCTGGCCTGATTTACGGCATCGCCGGGATGCTGTTGGTGGCCCGTTTGCGCGTGGGCGACCCGCAAGCCGCCCAGGAAGCCAACCTGGAAAGCATCACCGCTGTCGTCATCGGCGGGACGAGCCTGTTTGGGGGGCGCGGCAGCGTGTTGGGGACGCTCATCGGCGCGTTGATTGTGGGCGTCTTCCGTAACGGCTTGCAGTTGATGGGCGTAAACTCCATCTATCAGGTGTTGATTACGGGTATTCTGGTCATTGTGGCGGTTTCGGTCGATCAGCTATCACAACAGGGGGACAAATAATCATGAGCAGCAATAACAAACAACCCGTCCTGGAAGCCCGCAACATCTCTAAGCGTTACGGTCAGGTGGTCGCGCTGGATAACGCCAACCTGGAACTGTACGACGGCGAGATTCTGGCCGTCATTGGTGACAACGGCGCGGGTAAGTCCACGCTGATTAAGGCCATCTCCGGTGCCCTCACGCCCGACAGCGGCGAAATCTACCTCAACGGTGAGCGCGTCCGCTTCAAAAGCCCCACTGACGCCCGCCGTCATGGTATCGAAACGGTCTACCAGACGCTCGCCGTTGCCCCGGCCCTCAACATCGTGGAAAACCTGTTCCTGGGCCGCGAGATCAAACGGGGCGGGCCGCTGGGCAGTTGGTTCGGCCTGTTGGATAAAAAGAAGATGCGCGAAGAGGCGTCCAACTACATGCAAGACCTTAAATTCCGCATCCAATCCATGACGCAAGCCGTTGAAACCCTTTCCGGTGGGCAGCGGCAGGGGGTGGCCGTGGCCCGCAGCGCTGCCTTCGCCAGCAACGTCGTCATTATGGACGAGCCAACCGCCGCCCTGGGCGTGAAGGAAAGCGGCATGGTGCTGGACCTCATCCGCAAGGTGCGGGATAGGGGCCTGCCCGTCATTCTCATTAGCCACAACATGCCCCAGGTGTGGGAACTGGCCGACCGCATCCACATACAGCGGTTGGGCAGGCGGGCTGCCGTCATCAAACCAGATGAGTACTCTATGTCTGACGGGGTGGCCATTATGACGGGGGCCATGTCCATAGATGGCGCTGATGCTGACGACAATGCAGACGCGCAAGACGTGGCCGGGTTGCAGCCGTCAACGGCTTAGAAGGTGAATAGACACCAGGGCTTTTGCAAAGTTGCATCGCAGATCATTGGGCGCTGCCCAAACCCGTCACTTTTTTCAAAAAGTGAACAAAAACTTGCCTTTTCGGACGCAAAGCGTCCGAAAGCACGAGTTCAAAGGGTGCCAATCCTTTGCAGGGGTGCGGGAACAGCGTCCCCGCGATGTGGAAACTTGACTTTGCAATAGCCCTAGAATAGACACAGGGGTGAGGGCCAGCAAATTGCGCGTCCACGCTAGCCTGTGGTGTTACCCGTGGTTGTGCATACCAGCCTATACGCAGCCCTTGGTGATGTGGCGACGGGCGGCAGAGCGACATCACCGCCCGCCCAACCCTAACTTATAGACGGCACGTTTGGGTGGCCAGGGTTGAAGTGCTTGAGCATCACCAGCGGCTCCGTGCTGCTAGGGTTGGTGATTTCCACGCCTTCGGCGGCGGCCTGTGCCGTCACAAAGAATTCATCTTCGGTCATCTGGCCAAAGCGAATCATCACCGGGGAGGCGACCCGATGAGCGCCAAACGTGCCCGCTCCCTGAATGCAGATCATGCCGTAGGCGGCAGGGTCTTTGATCGTCACTGTGCGCCCTGGGTGAATCGTCAGGCGCTTGGCACTGAACCACTCGCTGCCATAGGTGATCCACTCTTGCAGGTAGCCTTCGGCTTCCATTGCAGTGGCGTCACCAGCGGGTTTGGGCAGCAGGAAGTTCGTCTCTTTGAAGCTCGGATCAACGTTCGCCTCCCAGTCCAGCAGGGACAGCATATAGTCGTAGTCGTCGTGCTTGTCTTCGGGGATGTCTTTCACCAGCAGGGCGCGGTCCACCACCTGATAATCCGCAATGAGCGACTGCCACATGGAAAACACGTCGCTGGCCCGCTGCGGCTCATAGGTGCAAAGCGTGCCCGGCGCGTGCAAGATGCCCGGCTTCACATACCAGCCTGTATCCACTTGCAGGCGGTATGCCTTCGACAGCGACAGGATTTCGTTGTCGCCGTCGTTCCAGCGGCGCAGGCAATCGGCAACCTGTTCCTGTGTCGTACCCGGTTCCAGGCCGAAAAATGTGTAAGGGAAGCTATCCAGGGCGAAGTTATACTGCGCCGGATAGAAGTACGCTTCCGGCTTACCGACTGCGCCCACGTCGGCGGCCTTTTCATCACTGTGGTGGATGTGGTGCGGCAGCGGGTACATATTGTCAAAGAACTTGCTGTACATCACCCAGCCGCCGTAGGTATCCATCGCCTTTTGACCGAGGAAGGCCGCGCCGCGCTGTTCGATGGCCTCTTTCAGCGTGGCTTTGTTGTCATCGTCCACATAGATGTAGCTAAGGCCCTCATCGCCAGGGGTGAGGGGGCCGTTATCGGCGTGGGTCGTGGACGAAAACCAGCGTTCGTCAATGCCACCACGATTCGCGCCCAGCGCGTACAGGTCATGTGTGTGCAGGCGCAGCCGCCGCCCCGGTACGCAAAATGAGCGCGGCACCCATGCTGGCGCTAACCGGACAACGCCTTTGCCTGCGTCTAACGCCTGTTCAATAATCTGTTCTGAAGTTGCCATGAGACATCCTTTTTTGTGAAATCATTTGAAAGCAAACAATATGCCTATCTTTCGGTATAGGCTACCGCGCACGCAAAGTGGCGTCAAACACCGGTCACGCTGTACGCATCCACCAGCATTTGTGGTACGTTTGAAAGGGTGACCCTGACACAACCCAATTCGTTACAGCCTAAACCGCTGTCTTTATCCGCAAGCAGCCCCAAGTTGATTTGCCATGTCCGAAGCTGATTCACTCAACGCCAAGCCTGACCGCAAACGGGTCACCATGATGGATGTTGCCGAGGCGTCTGGCGTGTCTTATCAGACGGTATCCCGCGTCATCAACAATCACCCCAGTGTGGCCCCCGGCACCCGTGAGCGCGTGCTAGAGGCCATCCAGAAGTTGAACTACCGGCCCAATAAAGCCGCACGCAGTTTGGCCACGCGCCAATCGCACACACTGGCCGTGATTACCTACAACATGCGCTTTTTTGGCCCCACTCAGATGATCGTCAACATCGAACAGAGCGCCCGCGAGGCCGGTTACGACCTGATCTTTTCTAACTTTGACCCGCTGCGCGACAGCGACGTGGGCGCGATTGCGGATAGTGTGTTGCAGTGGTCGGTAGATGGCATTCTCATCATCGCGCAGGTGGCCAGCGCCGCCTATGATGAATTGGTGACGCAGTTCCGTGATATTCCGCTCATTCAAATCGACAATGAGCCGGGCGCTACAACCCCGTCTATCATCGTAAACCAGTACACAGGCAGCCGGGCCATCACGCAGCACCTCATCGACCTGGGCCACCGCGACATCTGTGAAATCACCGGCCCACGCTACGCTTTTGGGGCGCTGGCCCGGCACAATGCCTGGCAAGATGCCCTTGCCGACGCCGATTTATCCCCGCTCCCTAGCTATGAAGGCGATTGGTCGGCAGCGAGCGGCTACACCATCATGCAGCGCCTACTGGCAGAGTGTCATTTTACTGCACTGGTGGCGGGCAACGATCAGATGGCGCTGGGGGCCATCAGTGCGCTGCGCGAACACGGCCTGCGCGTGCCGGAGGATGTCTCGGTCGTGGGCTTTGATGACATCCCGGAGGCGGCTTATTTCGCGCCGCCGCTGACCACCGTCCGGCAGGACTTCAATGAGTTGGGGCGGCAGGGCCTGGCCTATCTGGTGGAACTGATTCAGGTGCCTGGTACGCTTCATGAACAGCGGGTGATTGCACCGCAGCTTGTGATGCGCGGCAGCACATGCCCACCCCAATAGACGAGTTTTTGACAAACTCCCGCATTCGCTTGACAATCAGCAGCGTGTGGGATTAAATAGATGTGAGCGCTCACAACAGCACACCTGCCGTGAGAACGTATTAGGAAAGATTATTTCATTTTTTCCTGGAGAATAGATTATGTACACCATCGGTGTTGACTTCGGCACCCTTTCTGGCCGTGCCCTGCTGGTCGATACCCGTGATGGGCGCGAGGTAGCGACTGCCGTCCACAATTACGCGCACGGCGTCATTGACGGCACCCTCCCCACAACAGGTAACCGCCTGCCCCCCGACTGGGCGCTGCAACACCCACAGGACTACCTCGATGTGCTGACGCACACCATCCCGGCTGTGCTGAAGGAAAGCGGCATCGGCCAGGACGAAATCTCTGGCATTGGCATCGACTTCACCGCCAGTACACCCATGCCCGTCCAGGCGGATGGCACCCCACTGGCTTTCCTGGACGAGTTCAGGAACGAGCCACACGCTTACGTCAAGCTGTGGAAGCACCACGCCAGCCAACCGCAGGCCGACCAGATCAACGAAACGGCCCGCCAGATGAACCAGGGTTGGTTGCAGCGCTATGGCGGCAAAATCTCATCGGAGTGGTTTTTTAGCAAGCTGCTGCAAATTTTGCAGGAAAAGCCAGATGTTTACCACGCAATGGATCGCTTCATAGAAGCGGCAGATTGGGTCATCTGGCAGATGACGGGTGAAGAAACGCGCAACACCTGCACAGCGGGTTACAAGGCGATGGTCCAGGACGGAGACTACCCCGACAAAGCGTACTTTGCCGCGCTGCACCCGGACTTTGCCGACGTTGTTGATACCAAAATGAGCCGCGAGTTCGCGCAGTTGGGCGATAAAGCAGGCGGCCTGACGACAGAAATGGCGGCCAAATTGGGCTTGATCGCTGGTACTGCGGTTGCCGTCGCCAACGTGGACGCCCATGTGAGCGCCCCGGCAGTCAAAGCCACCCAACCCGGCGTGATGGTCATGATTATGGGCACCTCAACCTGCCACATCATGTCTGACGAGGCACTGCAAGACGTGGACGGCATGTGCGGCGTGGTGATGGGGGGCATTATCCCTGGCCTGTACGGTTATGAAGCCGGGCAGTCTGGCGTGGGGGACATCTTCGCGTGGTTTGTAGATAACGCTGTGCCGCCGGAGGATCACGAGGCGGCACGGCAGGCCGGGCTGAACCTGCACGAGTACCTTGAACGGGAAGCCGCCAACCAGGCCGTTGGTGAACACGGCCTGATCGCGCTCGACTGGTGGAACGGCAACCGCTCCACGTTAGTAGACGCCGACCTGACAGGCATGATGGTGGGCATGACCCTGGCCACCCGCGCCCCGGACATCTACCGGGCGCTGATTGAATCGACAGCTTACGGCACCCGCGAGATCATCGAAGCGTTTGAGGCACGCGGCATCGCCGTGAAGGAACTGGTCGCCGCTGGCGGCCTGCCAGAAAAGAACGCGCTGCTCCGCCAAATTTACGCCGATGTAACCGGGCGCAGCTTCAAGATGGCCGGGTCTGCCCAAACGCCCGCGCTGGGGGCTGCAATGCACGCTGCGGTTGCCGCTGGCGTCTACGCAAACATCACCGCCGCCGCCGACAAGATGGGCAAGCTCAAGGACGGGATAGTGGAGCCAATTCCGGCGAACAAAGCGGTGTATGACAAGCTGTTCGCGGAATACAAGACGCTGTACGACTACTTCGGGCGCGGAACCAACGACGTAATGAAGCGCCTGAAGGCCATCAAGCGCGAAGCCCGCAGCGCTGCCACACCGCAAAGCGCCTAGCTCAACTAAAAACATAGGGGGGCTTACGCTTCCCCCAAATTCATTGAAGATTTGTGCTTTAACATCCGAAAGGACCCCCACATGGCACTTGCAGAACCCCAACTTACGCCCGCCTCTCGCCTCAATGCCCGCCCGGTGACGCTGGCCGTCATCGTTGGCAATCGCGGTTTCTTCCCGGCGCACCTGGCCGAAAGCGGACGCGAAACCATCCTTCAGGTGTTAGATGCAGCAGGCATCAACGCCGTCATTCCACCGGCTGACCAGAGTAACGTGGGGGCAATTGAATCCCTGGCCGAATCGCGCATGGCGGCGGAGCACTTCCGTCAGCACCGTGACGACATTGACGGTATCTTAGTCACGCTGCCCAACTTTGGCGATGAGCGTGCGGTTGCCAACACCATCCGCTTTGCCAACCTGAACGTGCCTGTGCTAATTCACGCCTTCCCAGATGACGCGACCAAGATGAGCATCAACGACCGCCGGGACAGCTTTTGCGGTAAGATGAGTTCCTGCAACAACCTGCACCAGTACGGCATCCCCTACACGCTGACCAGCAATCACACGATGAACCCGGAAAGTGATGCCTTCGCCCGTGACCTGGAGCGCTTCGCTGGCGTGTGCCGGGTGGTGCGTGGGATGCGGACGGCCCGCCTGGGCATGATGGGCGCTCGTCCCGAAGCCTTCAAGACGGTGCGCTTTAGCGAAAAGCTGCTCGACAAAGCAGGCATCAGTGTAGAAACGCTGGACCTGTCGGAAGTGTTTGGCCGCATTGAGCGCCTCAACGACGATGACGCAGGGGTACAGGAAAAGCTGGAATCTATTAAGGGTTACGCGCAAACGCAGAACGTGCCGGATGTGTCGTTGATGCGGATGGCCAAGTTTGGCGTGGTGCTGGACGGCTGGATGGAAGCTAACGAACTCGACGCGACGGCCATCCAGTGTTGGACGAGCATGGAAGAGTACTTCGGCGTGGTGCCCTGCACCCTGATGAGCATGAGCAGCAATAAACTCAACCCGTCTGCGTGCGAAACAGACATCGTAGGCGCGTTGGCGATGCTGGCGCTGCAACTGGCGTCGGGCAAGCCGTCTGCATTGGTGGACTGGAACAACAACTACGGCGACGACCCGAACAAGGGCGTGGTTTTCCACTGCTCCAACCTGCCCAAAGACGTGTTCATTGACGAAATCCCGGTGATGGACTACCAGGAAATCATTGCGGGCGACGTGGGCAAGGAAAACACGTTCGGGACCCTCTACGGGCGCATCAGTGAGCAGCCGTTCACCTACCTGCGTGTGACAACCGACGACTTCGCCGGGACGATCAAGGCATATGTGGGCCAGGGCCAGTTCACCGACGACCCGGTAGACACATTCGGCGGCTACGGCGTGGTAGACGTGCCCAACTATCAAGACCTGCTGGCGCACATCTGCAACAACGGCTACGAGCATCACGTTTCGGTGAATCAGGCGCATGTCGCGTCGATTTTGGACGAGGCATTCAACAGGTACCTCGGCTGGCCGACGTACCATCATAAATAGGCGGTACACCCAATGGCAGGCTTGACGCAGGTTGAATACGGCGGTTGGGCAACCAACCACCAGCTTAGTAACGGCCTCATCGACGTGATTATCACCGGGGAGGTCGGCCCGCGCCTGATTCACTTTGGCTTCACAGGTGAGGGCAACGAGTTTTATAACGACCCGGCCACGCTCGGTTACACCGGCGACGAGTGGCAGTTATACGGGGGGCATCGCTTCTGGCACGCGCCAGAACACCCCACCCGCACCTACTTGCCAGAAAATAAGCCGGTTACCGTCAAAGAGCGCGACGGCAAGGTGATTGTGCGCCAGCCGGTAGAGCGCGAAACGGGCCTCCGTAAGGTGATCGAACTCACCATGCCCGACGGCAAAGCCCATATGCGGGTTGTGCATCGCCTACGCAACACCGGGCTGTGGCCCGTTACGTGTGCGCCCTGGGCGCTGAGCGTGATGGCGGGCGGTGTGGGGATTGTCCCGCTGCCGCCGCGTGGCACCCACCCGGAAGCGCTGCTGCCCAGCAACACGCTCACGCTATGGCCGTATACGCACATGAACGACCCGCGTTGGACATGGGGCGAGAAGTACATTTTGCTGCGCTTTGACAGCCACACCAACGCACCGCAAAAAGTCGGCGCAGACGTGAAAGACAACTGGATTGCGTCCGTGCGTGACGGCCACCTGTTCGTGAAGCTGTTCCGGCGCGTTGACGGGGCCACCTACCCGGATTTGGGCTGCACGATTGAGATGTTCACCAATCACTTTATGCTGGAAGTGGAAACGCTCGGCCCGCTGCAAACCATCCAGCCGCAAACAGGTACCCAGCACACTGAGGACTGGTTCCTATTCCGGGATGTGCCCACCCCCACCCACGACGCCGACGTAGACGCCAACATCCTGCCGCGTGTGCGCGAGGCGCAGCAGTACCTGGAGGCGTGGCGATGACCGGCACAGCCCAGCCCCTGCTCAAAATG
>DAOTTY010000245.1:0-1543 GCA_034437575.1 Anaerolineae bacterium
ACTCTTACCATCGGCGACGTAGGCGGTGCTGTTCACCACCTGCACCCCTAAGGAACCCCCCGGCGTGTCGTAGGTGCCCAGGAGGGCGGGGGCGGCGGGGTTGCTCACATCAATGATATGCAACCCCTCCTCCTTATCGACGACGTAGGCGGTGCTGTTCACCACATGCAACCCGTTGGCATCCCCCGGAGTGTCGAAGAAGCCGATCTCAACAGGTACAGCGGGGTTACTCACATTGATTATACGTAGACCTTTATCTTTAGCAGCAACATAGGCCAGGCTCCCCACTACCTGCACATCCGCAACAAAATCCGGCAAAGGCAATCGCCCCACCTGCACCGGCAGCGTGGGGTTGCTGATGTCGAGAATGGTCAACCCAAAACCTTCGCCAACGTAGGCGTAGTTCCCCGCCACCGCCACCGCGTTCACCTCACCGCCAATGCTGCCCACATACTCGACATCCAGCGGTTCTCCTTGCGCGGCGGCGGGGGGCAGGGGGAGTTTTGGCAACATTACCAGCACTATCACCAGCACCGACACGAGCACCAGCAGCGACAACACGCGCTGCGCCAACAGCGACAATGACCGAAAATGTGTTGATTTCATTATGAACCTTCTTTCTTTCCTCATATCTTCATTATATCTTCATTTTTCGCGCATCCCCTGGGAGCGCAAGCACCCCGCTTGCCCCGGGGCGGACAGGATGCCCACGCTCCCAGAACAACCCTACCGCTTCACGAGCGGCAAAAACACCCGATCAGACGTAGGTGTAGCTGTCGGCGTGGGTGTCGGCGTGGACGTAACAGTTTCCGTGGGTGTGGGTGGTTGCGTTTCTGTTGGTGTCAGCGTGGACGTTGCGGTTTCCGTGGGTGTCGGCGTGGACGTTGCGGTTTCCGTGGACGTGGGGGGTTGCGTTTCTGTTGGTGTCGGGGTTTCTTGCCCCTGGGGCTGAGAAACAACCTCAACCGCCACCGGTTGCCCGACTGCCTCAGCGGCATCAATCGCATACACCACCACCTGATAGGTTCCGCTCTCCACCACGTTCGTCAGGGTCAGGGTGTATTCCCCGTCCATGTGGGTCCCGCTCTGGCGCGTCAATGGCTGCTTTGGAAATGGAACCGGCACCATGTCCTCGCCATCTTCCGGCGGCACATACGACGGCGGGTAGACGATGGCCCATACCTCTTCTACCCCCCAGTTGTCGCGCACCGTGGCGCGGATCTCTGCACTCCCGCTCTGGACTACCCCCTCCGGCCCGACCGCTTCGACAATATAGGGAGGCCAGGTAAAGTCCTCGTCATCAAACGTCCCCCCGGTCTCAGAGGCAAAACCGCGTGTCTGCGCTATCTGGTAGTCCTCTTGTTCGTTGGGTTTCCCGTTTCCATTCCCATCCAGCATCGGGTTCTGGCGGTGCATGCCCGCCTGGAGCGATGAACGGGCTTTATCGAAAGCATTGTACACACTCTGTTTGCGTACCAATTCAGCAATGAACGCATCGGAAAACTCCGCCCCATTCTGTGATGCATAAGCCAGTTCCCGCGCC
>DAOTTY010000246.1:0-4734 GCA_034437575.1 Anaerolineae bacterium
GACTCTTGGAGGCGGCGGGAGGAACGGCGGAGTTGTTCGGCGGCTTCGCGCAGTTGGGAGATGCGGGCTTCGACCTGAGACATGGCGTGCGTTTCGTGTTGGTTGATCTACAATGATTATACTGTGAGGCGGCGTTTCGCACACATTGCGTGGGTGGGTACAGCGCGGCGGCCCGCTGCTCTTGCATGGCAACAGCCCTGCTTTAATAATGGGTAATAACCCAACCACCCCACACGAAGGACAGCACATCGCATGAAAACCGCCATCGTCACGCCAGATGCCGTCGGCCCCGTCAACAATGGGGGCATCGGCACATTTACCTATCACTTTGCCCGTCTGCTGCGCGGCGCGGGATATGAGGTGGTGTTAGTGTTCACCGGGCCGCTGGAAAACCCGCACAGCGAGTGGGAACATCTGTACAGCCAACGGGGTATCAGGGTCATCTACGCGCCAGGGAAGCCAACAACGCTAACCGGTTTTAGCTACGAGCCATTCATGCAGACGGCAGAACATGTGTGGCAGGTGCTGCCGCCAGACGTGGACGTGGTTTACTTCCAGGAATGGCAGGCAAACGGGTTCCATTTGGCCCGCCAGCGCCGCTACCGCCGTGACAAATCCCCGGTAATAGTGACCGTGCTGCACTCCAATACAGACTGGATTCGTGATGGCATGGAGCAAATGCCCCTGCGCGGCTACCGTGACCTGAGCATTGCCTTTGCCGAGCGCTACGTGGCCCAACACTCCGATTTTGTGGTGGCCCCCAGCCGCTACATGATTGACTGGGTGCGCGAACACGGCTGGCGGCTCCCATCACAGGAGCGAGTGCGTGTGTTGGGGCTGCCCTTCCCTGATAGCGACGACGGCCCCCCGCTGCCCCCGGCCCCCGCCTACGCCCGCTTGATCTACTTTGGGCGGCTGACGACACGCAAAGGCATCGACCTGTTCATAGAGGCGGTTAAGGCACTGCACCAAGAGGCACCGGGGCTGTTTGCCTCTATTGAAGAAGTCGTGCTGATGGGCAAAGAGGCCCCCAACCATTACGGTGATGCGAAGGCCATCGCGGCGGCCCTTGCGCCGCTGCCCGCTACCGTCATCACGACCTATGGCCACACCGAGGCGCTGGCCTACCTGCGGGCACATGCCGCAGACAGCCTGGTGGTCATCCCCAGCCGTGCGGATAACTTCCCGTATGTGGTCATCGAAGTATCGCGGGTGCCGGGGCTAAACATGATCTGCTCTGGCGTCGGCGGCATCCCGGAAATCCTGGGGGCGGCAGGCGCTCACCAGTTGTTTGACCCCTACGCCCGCGAGTTCAAACCCAAACTGCGCGAAGCATTGACCCGTGGCCCACTCCCTGATGAGGGCAGCGCCCGCTATGACGCGGCCCATCATAACCGGCTGTGGTTGGACTTTCACGAGATGGTGGGGCAGTTCGCGCAGCAGCAGCGGCCCATTACGCCCCCCACACTGCCGGATGGGCCGCTGGTGGATGTGTGCGTGCCATACTACAACCTGGGCGACTATCTGCCGCAGGCGCTGGCATCCCTGGCCAACCAGACGGTGAGTAACTTTACCGTCACGGTGATTGACGATGGCTCCACGCAGCCGGATGCTGTGACCGTGTTCGAGCAGATGCGCGGGCAGTATGAACCGCGTGGCTGGCGCTTCATCCGCACGGAAAACCGGGGCGTGGGCCACGCACGCAACACTGCGGCCAGCTATGGCACAGCACCTCACCTCATTTTCTGTGACGCGGACAACGTCGCTGTGCCGGGCATGGTTGAGCGGTTTGTAAACGCCATTCGCACATCTGGGGATGATGTGCTGACGTGCCAGTTTAAGGCTTTCACGGACGACGGCCCGCCCTACACACTCACGGATGACGGTGAGATCGCTGAACAGGTGTCCATTGCTTACGTCATGACACCGCTGGGCAACTGCCCGGAGGCCGGAATGCTGGAAAACCCCTATGGGGATGGCAATTTCATCATCCGGCGAGATGTGTTTGAGGCGACAGGCGGCTTCCCCGATGATGTGTGGCGCTATCACGGCGCGGAAGATCGGGTTTACCTGACGACGCTTTCACTCGCTGGCTACGCGCTGGATGTTATCCCGGCGTATTTGTTTTACTACCGTCACCGGGCAGCAGGCAAAAGCCGCAGCACCAGCCTGTATCGCAATGAGATGCGGGTGCAGGCGCTCTATCGGCAGAAACTGCGGCAGGTGGGTCTGCAAAACCTGACGCCGATGATCTTGGGCATGAGCTACTTCCGGTTTGAGCCGGACTGGATGGCGGAGTTTGTGTCCATCCGCATGATTGGGCGGGCGGTTTGGCTGAAGGTTAAAAAGCGGCTGCGGCGGCTGATACCCCGCTGAGTACCTACCGTGATGTACATGACCAGATTCACACACGCATCCGGCAGGGGTTGAACGATTTGCAGGCGTCGTCTGGCGAGTAGCAATCGTGTATTGACATTGTGCAGAAAAGGAATTAAGCTCAGCCTAAATTTAATACATAAAAATATATAGCATTCAAAGCAAAGGATACCTGTGATGGCCATAGAAACCCGTTTGACGCCCTCGCGGATGCCCGCAGCAGCGGGTGAATGTTGCAAGGGTTGGGGGGCGCTCTGGCTGTTGCTGGGGGCCGTCGCATGATTAACCATGAGTTGAAGTTCCTGAAGGCGCTGGCCCACGAAATCCGCTGGCAGGTGGTACAAACCCTGGCCGTTGGTGACCGCCGGGTACATGAACTTGTTGACATCACCGAGCGCCCGCTCAACGTTGTATCCAGCCATTTGAAAAAGCTGCGCGATGCCAATGTGGTCACGGTGCGGCGCAGTGAAGCCGATGGCCGCGACCTGTATTACGCGCTTAACCTGAGCGAAGTTCAGCAGCGATTCTTGAACATTGGGCGGGTGCTGCTGCCCGCCACCGCAGACGCGCCTGCGACTGTTGGGCCGATGCGGGTGTTGTTTGTGTGTACCCACAACAGCGCCCGGTCGCAAATGGCAGAGGGACTGATGCGTCGTGCCGCCGGGAGTTGGGTTGATGTTTTTAGCGCGGGCAGTGACCCCACCGACATTCACCCTGACGGGGTAAAGGTGTTACAGGCACGCGGCGTCGATATTTCAGGGCAGCAGTCGCAGCCGCTAGCAGCGTTTAGCGGTCAGTCGTTTGACTACGTGATTACCGTGTGTGACCGCGCCCGCGAAATGTGCCCGATGTTCCCCGGTAAAAGTCAGCAAATTCATTGGGGTTACCCGGATCCGGTAACCATCACCAACGACGCCGAACGCCTGGCCGCCTTTGACACCCTTGCTGCCGGGCTGGAAAAACGCATCGACAACTTCCTGAAGATGCTGCCCGTCATCCATACAACATCCTTTACAACCTGGAGTAACCTTCACTCATGACCCCTGACCGCATTACGATTTTCGGTGATATTCATGGCAACCTGGCCGCCCTCGAAGCCGTCTTTGCAAACATGGCCGAGCGCGGCCTTGACAACAACCTGTACTGCCTGGGCGACCTCGTTGGCTACGGCACCTTCCCCAATGAGGTGATTGACTTTGTGCGTTCGCGGGGCATCCCGACGGTGATAGGCAACTACGATCAGGGGGTGGGCCTCAGCAGTGATGACTGCGGCTGCGCCTACAAAACCGAGGTCGAAGAAGAGCGCGGTAAACAGTCTATCGCCTGGACGAACGCGCACACCACCGACGACAACAAAGCCTACCTCCGCACGTTGCACAGCCAGATTCCGCTGCAACTGGGTGACCTGCGGGTGCTGCTGGCACACGGCAGCCCGCGCAAGATTAACGAGTATCTTTATGAAGAGCGCCCCGCCGCCAGTATCGAGCGCATCATGGACGAAGCCGAGGCCGATGTGCTGGTGGTCGGTCACACGCACCTGCCCTATCACCGGGTGCTGCCCAGTGGGCGTCACATCATCAATGCAGGGAGCGTGGGCAAGCCAAAAGACAACGACAATCGCGCCGGGTATATCACGCTGACGGTGACGGGCAGTGACGTAAACGTTGAGTTTATCCGCGTGCCGTATGACATTGAACGCACGGCCCAGGCCATCGAAGCGACGGAGATGCCAAACCCGTTCGCGGAGATGCTGCGAGTGGGTGCCGGATAGCGAGCCTGACCTATGGCGGGCCAGCTACACGGGTGCCCGCCATAGATGTGCTGTTACAAGTTTAGCCCCCATTTGGCCTCGAACGATCCGGGAGTATTACCCACGCCAAAACCGGACTCAGGAATAACCTGAAAATTTTCCCCTTCCTTACGCAGCAGACGCATGACTTCCCACACGTAGCCATAGACGGTGTAGTCAGCCGAAGGGAGGTTAATTTGCACATGGTAATGTTGGTGCCCTAGCTTTGTCACGTTGTAACCAAAGCCGTCAGGCACATTACGGATTGCAGAAACAGCAACTTCATTTAAGTCTTTTTCGAAAAACTCTGTCAAGTCTCGAAGTCCATACATTTGAATAATGTCTGCGGCCACGGCCTTTCCCATGGCCGTCTCCACGTTGTAATCACCATTGACGACACCTTCTTGGGTAATGTCATACATAACTTGCAGGGGATACCACTTTTGGGGGTCGAAGTTGCTGCGCGTGATGTTGTAACGCTCTAGTATAGGATCTAATACATCTTGAGTGAGGGTTTCAAAAAAACCTTCGATGGCCCCTCCGACAATCTCGGCACCTTGAGGTGCTTG
>DAOTTY010000247.1:0-2177 GCA_034437575.1 Anaerolineae bacterium
CCCCCACGATAAACGAGTAAAGGGCACTAACACCGATGCCATAAACCGCACCGGCTTAAATTAGTGCCTAAATTATAGAGCGACTGCGGAAGGTTTCAAAGTGGGTTTCCGGGGGAACTTACCGCACACGTTACGGGGCTGGGCACGCCTCGACCGTGATGGCCGTCAGCGCCACGTAATCGCCGGGGAGTGGGGTGCCATCAGCACCCATGACGGGCAGCCGCTCAAACGTGGTCACGTCGTAAAAGCCGGTCACCAGCCAGTAGGCACCCGGTGCTGTTGCCGACGGGACGGGCAGGGAGAGGCGGTCGCCCAGGTAGAGCATATTCGGCTGCGTCCACTCGGTTGTGGCTTTGTCGCTGTGCGGGGTCACGTCGAGGCCCGCTACCCGCGCTGTTTGATCTTCCGTGATGAGCTGCACAAACAGGTTGTAGTGCTGCTGTGGGGGGTCAAGCAGCCGCCAGGTGAGCGAGGTTTCAATCGCATCGCCCGCGCATACAGCCTCCGGCGTATACAGGTCATAACCGATCATCTCGAACTCGCCCGCGAAGTTGGCATAATGGTCACGGAACGGGGACATATCGACACTGAACGCCTGTAAATCGTAGTAGCGGCCCTGCCCTTCAAACAGTGGGGCACCTAAGTAGCGGTCTGCGAAGCGGTCTAACTCCGGGAAGTACGACCAGATGTCATAGCGTGTGTGGACGGTTGGGCGTCCAGCAAACAACTCGTTCATATAGTCTGCCCGGATGCGGTAAATGTCGAACGACTCGCGGATCATGAGGGTGTGGGCGGCAGGTGTGCTGGTGCAAGGGCGGCGGTCTGCCAGGTAATTTTCCACGCCGATGCTGTCCCACTCCCAGAAGCAGGTCCCCGGCGTGACAGCGGCGGCCAACTGTGCGGCTGTTTGCCGATAAGGGGCCAACTGTGGGGCCTCATCCGGCAGGTGCCAATTGGCGGCGGCCAACTGTGCTACCGTTCGGGGCAGGTCGCGCAGCAGGCCGTTTGCGTACAGGCTCAGCGCTAACAGCAGCGCCAGCCCCACCTGCCAGGGCCGCCGCAGACTTGCATACAGCGGCACAGCCATCACATTTAGCACGATAAGCGGGGCCAACACCTCCAGGAAATACGACCGGCGCATCGACCGGCCCACTGCCGCCCCCATAAACGCCGTGATGACCCACACCGTCACCACCAGGGTGATAGGGCGGGTTTGCGGGTCGCGCAGCAGCAGCACCCACGCCGGGATGCTCATCAACAACAGTGGCAGCAAAAACGGCACTGTCCCGCCCACAAAGTATGTCCTGAACAGACTGAAGAACTGCGGGCTAAAATGCCACTGCTGGCCTTCTGGCTCAAACGTATACAAGAAGCTGTTGTAGAAGGCGTTCAGCCACAGCGATTCCAGTACACCTGCCCACAATGCCAGCCCGACGGCCAGCCCCAGGCCAAACACCCCCCCGGCGATCACCCAACCCGCTGCTGTAACCCGTTTGTCACGCGGTGCAAAGTAGGCTGCAAACGCTAACGCCGCGAAGCCTTCAAACGCAACCACCTGTTTTGACAGGAAACTCGCCGCCAGCAGCAGGCCACTCGCCAGCATCCACAACGGACGCCCGCGCCCCAGCACAGCCACCCACATCGCCGTAAGGGATAGGGTTGCCATCACCATAACGGGGTTAAACCCCTCTGCATAGGCTGACCATGCTGCATAGAACGTCGCGGCCAGGGCCGCTGTAGCGACGGCTGTCTTATTCTGCGTCAGGGTGTAGGTAAGCAGCGCGGTAAGGGCCACTATATAAGCGGCGGTCAGCAGCACGAACACCCGAATCGCCAGCAGCGTGTTGCCAAACACCAGGATAAACGGCGCAATCAGGTAATTGTGGACGGGCGGCTTGATGTCCCATATTTCACGGAAGGGCACATGCCCCCGTGCAATCAGACGGCCTATATCGGCATACAGCATCTCATCAGTGGGGATATGATACACTGTGATCGTCAGGTAGACCCAATACAGCGTATAAATCAAAGCCGTGATAAGGCTCACACCGGTCAGGGCTAACAAGAGCCAGTGGGCACGAGGCGTTGTCTTTGCCTGGGGGGCGGATTGTGTTGTCGTCATGGCGTTGGGTTCCTGGGTGCCTATGCGGGCCATAGCTTGCCACCAGACGGCGCGA
>DAOTTY010000248.1:0-2002 GCA_034437575.1 Anaerolineae bacterium
CCCCCCCCACATCTGGGTTTTATTTGTCAAAATGGCCCATATGTGGGGGTTGAACAAATTCAGATTCCGAGTTTTGTGACCCAGGGCGGACTCCCTGACATAGTGAACGTAAGTCAAGATTCGACCTAGGTACACTTTTACTTCGTTGACAACACGCAGCGCGGCTGGCGGCGCTCCCCCCCGGATCACGTCGGCGCGCATCCCTGCCGACAATGACGTGACCGAGTGCGCGCAGCAGGGCGGCGACGTCAGGGCGTGGGTGATGGCAACCGTAACATAGCTTATTCCTTTTCGGCTGGCGCTAACAGGGGCCAACCGCTTGAAGCATGCTCATCATGCCCCAGATGTAGGTGCAAGAGCAAGGTGATCTTCTCTTTGATGCAGGGGGAGAAAATTGCTTTTTTGACATCCCTCACAACGCAACTTATAATGACCTATAATGATTGTAGGATTGCACCACCATTCGCTTATAAAATCAAACGGGTGCAGTTACTCCTAGTTACCACGGCAGAATTACTACCTTTTTGCATAGCAAGTATGTACAAAAATTACCTGAGCGCAGTAATCTAATACAAAATAGCCGCCAAAAACGCTCATAAACGCAGTCATTTGAGACCTTGACCCATTTTTGCAGCTTTAAGTTGGATGTTATAGCAATTTTTGCAACTTTCATAGGGCTGGTAACTGAGAGTATCTGCACCCAAATCAAACGGAGGCATATTACTATGACAAGCCATTGGACGCGGAAGATTACCTTGATATTGACCCTCGGACTTATGCTAACCCTTTTAGGCTTTGAACCTGTACTGGCCCGGCGGGATTCGACGGCCGGATTTGAAAATCGAGCGCAGATCATTCCCCCGCCGAATGAGCAAACGCAACGCGCTGATGATGCCAGTCCAGAGGCGCCAAGTTATGCGCCGGGGCGGATGTTGGTGCGTCTGCAACCCGAAGCTGGCCGGCTATTACAACGCCGGTTGAAGAGCGAAGGAGCTACAATGCAGATGGGCGTGGCCAGCGTGGATGCATTGGGGCGCCGTTATCAAATTCAGCAGATCGCGCCGCTATTTCAGGGCGAGGAACGTTTGGCGGCGCAGGCCGCGCTGGGGGATATTTACCAACTCAGCTTCCCTGCGGATACGGACATCGCTCAGGCCGCAGCAACATACGCTGCCGATCCGGCCATCGCGTGGGCGGAGCCGGATTACCTGGCCTATGCAGCGGAGACGGCACCGAACGATCCCTTGCTTCCGGGGCAGTGGGGCCTGGACAAGATTGAAGCCTCGACGGCCTGGGGTGTGATTACGGGCACGCAGCCTGGCGTACTGCCCACCATTATTGCTGTGATCGACAGCGGCATTGATCTGACACATCCTGATCTCCAGGCAAACCTGTGGATCAACGCCGGTGAAATTCCCGGCAACGGTATAGACGACGACAACAACGAATACATAGACGATGTGCAGGGTTGGAATTTCGTCAATAGCACAAACAATGTCTACGATGGCAATGGGCACGGCACGCAGGTGGCGGGCGTGGCAGCCGCTGTGACGAACAACACCTTGGGCATTGCCGGCGTGTGCTGGAATTGTAAGATTATGCCCGTGCGAGTGATGGCCGATTCGGGCGTCTCCAATTACTCCGATATAGCGTTGGGCATCGAATACGCTGCTGATAAGGGCGCGCACGTCATCAATTTGAGCCTGGGCGGCTATGCCTATTCCAATGCGTTGCTGGAGGCCATCACGTACGCGGTGGACAAAGGCGCTATGATCGTCGGCGGCGCAGGGAATGACAATATCAACACGCCGTTCTATCCGGCGGCCTACGAAGATGTCCTCGCCGTGGCGGGCACGACGGTGACGGATACCAAAGCGATCTTCAGTAATTAGAGAGTTCTGCATAAAAAAATCTGGCTCAAAACGGCACATTTTTCGCGCATTCCATTAGATAATTGCCGCTATGACGCTTAACCAGGTGCTATTTGAGTCACTTTCTGCAT
>DAOTTY010000249.1:0-9258 GCA_034437575.1 Anaerolineae bacterium
ACAATCTGTGCAAAATGACCCGATCATTACTGCCGTGAGGGGACTTCTTCCAATGGCCTATTTGAACACCAATGAGCGCAATCAGCTCAAGCAAGAACTTGACGCCCTTAACGACTTCACCAAAGCCAAGCGCCGCCTGTTCCTGGCAGACGCCAAAGGGCGGCTGGCGTTTTTCCGCAATGCCCAGCACAGCGGCCAGTTGGAAACGCGCTTTGACCTGGAAGGGCTGGGCACGCGGGTCACCATCATTGAAAAGCACAGCCGCGAACTGGACGAAAAGAAGAGCGTGTGGCATTCAAGCTACGAGCTGCTAGACATTGTTGTAGAGCCGCTGCCAGATAACCGCCTTTAGCCGCCAAAAATCTGTTCGCGTTCCTTAGCCGTGATCGTCATCCCCATCACATGATAGCCTGCGTCCACGTAGATGATTTCGCCGGTCACCGCACTGCTCATCTCTGATGCCAACCACAGCGCCGTTTGCCCGACCTCATCCTGAGAGACAAGGCGGCGCATCGGTGCGGCGTCCTCGGCCATCTTGAGCATATCACGGAAGCCGGGGATGCCTGCCGCCGCCAGCGTTTTGATCGGCCCGGCACTGATGGCGTTCACGCGGATGTTCTTATGGCCCAAATCTGCGGCCAAATAGCGCGTGATGTTTTCTAATGCAGATTTGGCAACCGCCATCGCGTTGTAGCGCGGCATGACTTTAGTAGAAGCATGGTACGTCATGCTGATAATGCTGCCCCCGTCCGTCATGAGTGGCTCGGCGCGTTTGGTCATCGCAATCAGGCTGTAAGCACTAATGTTGAGCGACTGCAAAAACCCCTCACGAGACACATCCACCATGCGCCCGTCCAGGTCTTCACGCGGGGCAAACGCGACGGAATGCACCAGCACGTCAATCTTGCCGAAGCGTGCTTTGGCCTTCTCGAACACGGCGTCTAGCTGCGCGTCCTGGGTCACGTCGCATTCCTCCACGAAATCGCAGCCAATTTCGTCTGCTAGCGGCATCACACGCTTGGCCAGTGCCTCACCCGCATAGCTCAGGCCGATTTGCGCCCCGGCCTCGTGAAGCTGCTTGACGATGCCCCACGCGATTGAGTTTTTGTTAGCAACGCCAAATACGATGGCGACTTTTCCGTCCATCAGGCCCATAGGATCTATCACTCCTGTTATTGTAGAGTTTGCATTCGCACAATTTAACACGCAGGGGCGGTCAACGCTACGCCCACGGCCCCCCTTGCGTTAAATTAGGTAGCCTATTCAAACCACAGCGGACTGAAGCCTAGATGAACGACCATCAGATAAACGTCATCGTTGCGATTGACTATGCCGACGAAATCATTGAGCGCCTGCGGGATGTGTCCCCCCGGTTGACCATCGAACGGCACTTCCCGGAGGTGCCCGACCGGGTTTGGGAGCAAACTGAAATTGCGTGTACGCTGGGCGTAGACCTGCCCCCGCCAGAAAAGGCCCCCAACCTCAAGTGGATTCAACTCAACAGCGCGGGCATGGAACACGTCAAAGATGCGCCGCTCGTCACGGAAGGGGGTGTAAAGGTCACCTCAGTGAGTGGGATTCACGCAACGCCGCTGGCGGAATACACCATTGGCATGATGCTGGCCTGGGAGTTCAAGCTGCCCACGATGATACGCGACCAGGATGCCGTCCGCTGGCGCGACCAGCGGTACACGTTTTACGCGCCGCGTCACCTGCGTGGGCAAACGATTGGCATTGTGGGCTATGGTGCCATCGGGCGCGAAATTGCCCGACTGGCACATGCAATGGGGATGACCGTACTCGCCATGAAACGCGATGTGATGAACCCCGCCGACAGCGATACAACCTACCGTGATAAAGACACTGGCGACCCCGACGGCAGCATCCCGGAGCGGTTGTACCCGCCGGAGGCGCTGGCAACGATGGCCCGCGACTGTGACTACCTGGTGCTGCTAACCCCCCTCACGGACGCAACCTATCACATGGTCAACAAAGACGTGCTGGCCGCCATGCGCGAAACAGCCGTGCTGATTAACGTGGCTCGTGGCCAGGTGGTGGATGAAGCTGCGCTCATCACCGCGTTGAAGAAGCAGAAAATCGCCGGGGCCATCCTGGATGTGTTTGAAACCGAACCACTCCCCGCAGACAGCCCACTGTGGGGCATGGAAAATGTCATCATCAGCCCGCATGTGGCGGGCAACAGCCATCGCTACCATGAACGGGCCGCCGCCGTCTTTGCAGAGAACTTGCAGCGCTACATCGAACGGCGCGACTTGCTCAACCAGCTAGACACCACACGCGGTTATTAGATCATTAATTGTGCAACCTGTAACTTTTGCCCGTGGTCAGACGTATATATAATTGTGCCCACTGATGAGTTGTAAGGAGAGACCGATGACCGAAGAAACGCCGAACACCAGCGGCAGCAGTAGCCAAGACAAGATGCGTGGCGCATTTGAACAGTTCCTGGAGCATCAGCGCCGTTCCTTTGAGGAGACAGGCCGTGCGATTGATTCGCTGCTGCCGCCCCCGTTCAAAGAACACAGCGCCATTGCTCGTGATGAATTCCGTAAGAGCTTGAAGGTACTGGTAGACGCCGTGGTGGACGAACTGGAGGGAATGACCAAGATCGACCCGAAGGAAACAGCCACGGACAGGAAGGACAGCAGCAGCGACGACGAGCCGCCGTCAACCACAGGCCGCACCAAAGTCAAAGTACAGGTAGACTGAGTTGTTGTGCAAGGGCGTGGTTGATGCCACGCCCCCGCCTGCGCTTATTGAATCACATTCGGCGGGAAAATAATCTTCCAGCCCAGGTACGCCGAGATGACGTAACCCGTTACCACAACCCACAGCCACCCGCTCGAAACCAGCAGCAGCGTCGAAGAAATCAAGATTGCGCTGAACACCACAGCGCGAATCAGTGTGCGAATTTGCACATCCAGCATGTGCATTTCGATTTGCCACTTGCGGCCTGGGTCTGCCGTCACTTTAACGTCGCCGCTGCGTAGCTGGCTCATCAGCGCCTCGTTGGATGCTGCCCCCGGTGCCACCGCCCGCGTGATAATCTGCGAACCCGCCTCAAAAATGCTGTTGGCCCCACTTACCCCGAACAGATTTTGCAAAATTGTAGACCCCAACTGGCCGCCGATGGTGCCGCCGCTGCTGGCACGCATCCGCATAATTTTCTCAGTGTACGGCTGAAGCTCCTGCCAGGGGTTGAACGACGGGTCCAGGCTGGTACACATCCCGCTCAAAATACCCATTGTGCGGGCCAGGTAGATAAAGTTTTGCGGGATGCGAAAGGGCATATCGAACAGCAGGTCGTTGAACTCGCTCCCAAGCTGCTCCATCACTTCGTAGTCAACCGTGCTCAGGTCTTGCATGTTCATCCCCCACACCTGATCGAACGTGGCTTTGGTCGCCTCTTCCAGCCGTTCGGTATCCGCACTGGGCAGCAGCAGCCCCAACTGCTGGTAGCTTTCGATCAGGCGGCCTGCATCACGGGTGACGATAGCAATCAGGGTGCTTACCAACCCATCTACAATCTGCTGGGTGAGCGCCCCCGTCATGCCGAAGTCAATATAAATCAGGTAGAAGGGGCGTCCCTCTGGCCCGAACTCCTGGCCGTCTTCTACAGGCAGGGGATAGACGAACAGGTTGCCGGGGTGCGGGTCTGCGTGGAAGAACTGCTCATCAAACACCTGCTGCAAGTACGAGTTCATCAGGCGGCGGGCCACCTCGCTGCGGTTGATCCCGGCTTGCTCTAGCCGCTCATAATCGTTGATTTTGATGGAGGTGACATCCTCCATGACCAGCATACGGTCAGTGGAAAACCGCTCATAGACCATCGGCACGTAAATACCCAGGTCGCTTTGGAACATGCGAGCAAAGCGGTGCAGGTTTTGGGCCTCGTGCAAGTAGGACACCTCTTCCCACAGTACACGCCCGAACTCCTGGGTGATTTCAACCGCGTTGGCCCGGCGAGAGATGAACTTGAAGCGCATGGCCACATGCGAAACGACCATCAGCGCGGCCAGGTCGGTATCAAGGATGCGGATGATGCCAGGGCGCTGCACCTTGACCACCACCCGGTCGCCGTTGGTCAGTTGGGCGCGGTGAACTTGCCCCAGCGAAGCTGCCGCAATCGGTTCCTGACGCAGCCAGCGGAAGTGCCGCTTGTAGTCCTCCCCCATTTCCCGCTGAATGACCTTCTCAATTTCCTTAAAGGCGATCCCCGGAATTTCGTCCTGTAGGCCGGTGAGTTCCATGATAATTTCTTCGGGGAAGATGTCTGCACGGGTGGAGATGAACTGCCCGGCTTTGATGAACACCCCGCCCATGTGCGCGGCAAAGTCGCGGAACTCACGGGCGTACTGCTTCCAACGCTGCACGTTGCGCCGCCGCACGAACTCCTCGCCCATAATACGCTTGACGAACCACTGCCAAAACAGAATCCGCACAAACAGCTTGGCCGCCCACAAAATCGAGCGCGTGTAGCGGATTTGCATCCGCAGTGAACGACGCTCGGTCGTGTGGTTATACGTGGACGGGTCTACTTCAATTTTAGGGCGCGGCGGGGGCGGGGGCGGCTGAAGCTGCATCCCGTCTGCAAGAAGCTGCTCCTGCACCTCGCCATCGGTTGCGGGGGGGGCCACTTCCGGTTTTTTTACCTGGGCTTGCTGGGCTGTGTTGTCAGCCTCAGCTTCGGGGGCGGGCACATCTGCATTGGCAAGCGCTTCGTACCCATTACCGTTGGCATATTCAGCCTGCTCGGTTTCGGTGTTGTTGTCTTCGTCCACATCGACCAGAACACGAACGTTTTCATTATCTTTGGCTGCTGCCGCCAGGTTGCTACGCCGGGATGCCGACTGCGGTGCGTCGTCAGCCTGTGGCGGCTGCGAAGCGGATGTTGAGCGTGGATTCGTCGAATTTGGCATCAGCTATTTCCAGGTTCCATAAGGCATAAGGGAGGACGATGTTGCGGCGATAAGGGCCAACGCGCAGCGTCAACTCGTCACGGGAGCGGTAAATATCGAGGTCGTCTTTTTCTACGAACGGCAGCACAACGGATAGCTTGTACGCGCCGTCATCGGTGGAGGTAATGGTGTGGGTGCTGCCAGAGTACATCTGCTTTGCCGGGTTAGTATCCTCATACAGCGCATCGGCCAATTGGCGCAGCGCTTCCAAGCCACCCATTTCCTTGCTAAACATCGGGGCCGTCAGCAGGGGCAGGTCGCCAAATGCTTCGGTGATGAAGCGCATGTTTTCGGCTTGTTTTTCCTTGCGTTCGGCAAAGTAGGGGTCGGTCACTTCGTCCGGGATGAGGCGGTTGCAGATAATGGCGTCTGTGGCATAACCGTACAGGTTCAGGTAGGTGTAGGTGCGCTGCGTTTCTTTGATGACCATGTATTCCGGGTTGACCACCAGCCGCATCGAGCTAATGGACGAATCGGCCAGCAGGTCGCGCACGCGGTCCAGCGTATTGAACAACTCGTTGACCTGATCCCAGGCGTCTTCTTCGGGTAGGTCGTTGCCCCGGCCCACAATGCCCGCAATCGGGCGGATGAAACGGGCCGCGCCGCGTGTGATGGTCATCAGCTTGTTAAACCACCAGCGCGACACATCCGGCAGGCTAAGCAAACGCAGCGTTTCAGCAGTTGGGGCGGCGTCCACCACCAGCACGTCATACTCATCGTCGCGCACGTACTTATCAATCCACAGCAGATGAGCGCCTTCTTCAAGCCCTGGCAAAATCGTGACTTCTTCGGCGACGATGTTTTGGGCACCCCCACTGAAGACCGCCGTCAGGTACTTTTGGAACGTGCCCCAGTATTTATCCATACTGTAGCGGGCGTCAACTTCCTGCGCCCACAGGTTGGGCAGCAGTTCAACCGGCTCCGGGCCGATTTTCTTTCCGAGGGAGTCGGCAAGGCTGTGGGCGGTGTCTGTACTGATAACAATGGTCTTCAAACCCATCTCAGCACAACGCAGGGCTGTTGCCGCCGAGACGCTCGTTTTACCCACGCCACCCTTACCGGTGTGTACAATGATTCGCATGTGTGTATTCCTTCACTATCACACACCATTATAGTGGCTGTACCCGCCGTGCAAAGGCATCCTTAACGCTTGCAATAGGTACACTCATCTACACTCAAGGTTACGTGTAGGGTTGTCACGTTTGGCGAAGACGACCGCACCATCCGACGCACGAAACGACAGCGCTTGCTGCTGGCCAGCATTCAAGTCAGACGATTTACCCGCGAACGCGCCTAGACCATAACCACGCCGCCGTTGACATCGAGCGTGGCCCCCGTGACCCAGGTCGTTTCAGTTGAGCATAGATGTGCGATGGAGGCGGCAAGTTCCTCTGGTGCTGCCATGCGCCGGAGCGGCACAGTTTCGACGTATGCCTGCTTGGCGGTGGGGTCAATGTCAAACATGCGCGTCTCTACCGCGCCGGGCGCAATGCTGTTAATGAGGATACCGTCGGCGGCGTATTCACGGGCCATTGACTTCGTCATCGAAAGAAGCGCCCCTTTGGTGGCACTGTACACGGTTGAGTTGTGTACCCCACCGATGCGCCCGCCCGTTGAACTGATGTTGACGACGCGCCCCCACTGGCGCTTTTTCATGTCTTTGGCCACTGCTCGCGTCAAAAAGAACACCGAACGCATATTAATGTTGACAATACGATCAAACCACTCGACGGTCATTTCATCAAGCGGGATGCGTGGGCAAATACCGGCATTGTTGACCAGGATGTCGATTTGCCCAAACGCTTCTATGATTTCTGCAACAACCGTGTCAATCTGGGGCACATCCGCCAGGTCGCAGACAAACCCTCTTGCATTGTGCCCCTGCTGCCGCAGTTGATTGGCGACCTGTTCGGTTTCGTCCGGGTCAATATCTACCAGGGCAACGCTTGCCCCACCCTCAGCCAAGCGTAACGCCGTTGCCGCGCCGATGCCGCGTGCCGCCCCTGTTACCACCGCCACTTTACCGTCCACACTCATGAGTTCCGCCTCCTGCCCCGCGTCGTGTTACAAGCTGCCGACATGATCTTGTAGTGCTTCTTTGGTGATGATGGTTTCTGCAAGGGTGTCGTTCCGGTTGATGTCGAACCAGTCGGCGTATACGTATTCAATGGAGAGCGCCCCGTCGTAGCCAGCCGCTTTCATCCGGTTGATAATGTCTACAAAATCAATCGTGCCTTCATCCCAGGCCGTTTGCAGCTTGCCAAACCGGGCCGGGCGCAAGTGAAAGTGCCCCGCGTGGGCAATCAGCGCGTGGATGCGGTCTTCAGGAATGTATTGCAGCGTGAAGTGGGCATAGTCCAGCGTGACTTTGGCAGCCGGGGCCATTTCGACCAGTTGCAGGGCGAGTTCGGGCGTGTTTGCAACAGACCCCATGTGCGGCTCAAAACGGAGTTGGACATCATATTCTGCCGCGATTTCCGTCGCACGTTGAAGGGCCGTGCCCGATACTTCAAGGTTTTCGGCATGGGCGCGATCCAAATGATCTACGCCGGGGAGGATCGTAAAGCCGGGAATGCCAGCCGCTTTACAGAACTGCGCCGACGCACGAATGTATGCCTCGTCCCTGGCGCGTACTGCCGGGTCCAGGTCATTAATGCTGTTTTCCCCTGGGTGTGACCCGTACTGCGGAAAAAAATCCACCGCATCCAACTCGTACTTGTCTAGCAAGGCTTTCAGCTTATCCGCTTCGCCCTGCGGGTCAGCCAGCACCGCTTCCGGCTCAAAGCTGCACCGCCCGCGATTGTGAAACCCGGCAATATCAACGCCTTTGAAGCCCATGTGGTGGGCCAGCGCCAGCGTGCCTTCTAATGGCAGTATCTCGAATGAGTGGTTGGTAACGGTCAGTCGCATAACAGCCTCACTTCTTTCGTTAGCCCACAGTAACCAGATTCAATTCCATCAGGCGGGCCAGCTTCTTAACGCGCCCCATCTGGTGCCCCACGCCCAGCGCACAGTGATGGGTTGGCCCTTCTTCGGCCCACTGATCCATAAAGGACGCCGGGTCCAGGTTGAACTTGAGGCGCGAGTTGGTATTGCCAATTTGAAGCGTTTCACCGGGCAGGGACTCGCCCTCGGCACACAGCATCTTCAATTGACCTTCGGCGGTTTGGGTCATGCCTAGAATCGTGATGGGGCCGGTCTTCACGTTGAACTCCACTGAAAGGCCATAACCGCGCTTGCCGTGATACAGGCCAAGCCCGCGTAGCAGCGGTTTTTCATCGCTGATTTTGACGTGGCCGGGGCCGTCATGCCCCATCAGGATGAAGTCTTCCTCGAAGTCCATCGCGTAAAACTCGGTGTAGGAACCGCCCGCGTCTAACCGGTCCATCATCATCATGGCAACGCACGTTTTCAGGTCGCCTTCACCCGATGCCGGAACCCCACGCGCCGTTAGCAGGGAGTTACCAACAATGAGGCCCGCCCCTAGCTCTTCATTTTCGTTACCGTCAAGGCCGCGATAGTAGTAGGTCAGCCCGTTCAGGTCGAAGTCGGCCACCAGCCGATCTAAACCAACCGCTACCCGCGCCGACCAGCGCAGGGCCTCATCGGTGACTTCCATTGAAATCTTGTCGTGCCCTGGCTCCGCGATGTGGAACGTCTCGTGTATTTCATCAATCTTGGCGCTGATTTCGGCAGCGGCAGCAGCCTGCACCCGCTGGTGCAGGTCGTCCATTTCCAGCACTTCGATGTGCGTGCCAAGCTGTGCGTGATGCATGGTAAAGTCGGAGTACATATCGAGCATACCGGGGTAGGTGTGCCCCAAAAAGCCGATTCGGCTGTAATTCAACTCGCGCATCACGCTGGCCGCCCGCACCCAGTCCTCGATTTGTGACCAGCCCCGTTCGTAATATTGCTGGGCGTGGCCCTCAGTGGGATGCAGCAGCCCAGACACAACGTTGAACTGAATCCGGCTGCGGGCAAAAGCGTTGGAAATTTCTGGCACGCAGCACGCGCAGCAGTTGGCTAACCACTCGGCGGTATCCGTGTTGGGGTAATCCAATGAGGGAACGGGTTGCAAATTTAACACCAGCACCGGGGCTTTGCGCCGCTGCACCGCCGGGAGTACCTGTGATGAGGTGGCGTAGGTGCCCACGTAGCACACAATAATGTCAACGTTTTCACTGGCGAACAGGTCGCCCGCCTGTTTCGCGCCGGGGGCATCATCTACCAGCCCTGCCGATACGACCTGCCCGCCCATCTCGCGGATTTTCGCCTCTAC
>DAOTTY010000250.1:0-19106 GCA_034437575.1 Anaerolineae bacterium
ATGCGGTCTTCGATGGTTTCTGAGCTAATAGTTGCCCGCAGGCGGCTGACCATCAGTGGGAAGGCCAGCGGTGTAGGGCGCGGTGGGCGACACAGTTCGATGCCGTCAGCCGCGGCTTGCAAGGCTCGGAATAGCCGCGACTGCTCCAACTGCCGCTCCAATACCTCACGTTTGGCCTGCGCCAACAGCAGATTGTCCGCGTCGTAGTTGCTCAGCACGTCGTACAGCAAACCGCTGGATACCTGCAACTGCCTGGCGGACTTGCTGCCGCCGGGGAACCGCTCTGCGACCAGCCCACTCACCCGCGCTACCTCTCGGAACTGACGGCGGGCCATCTCCGCCGCGTTCATACTCTCCAGGATGTCATCAGACAGCGTACTGACGTTGAGCAGGTCACCGTTGAGCGCGTCTTCGAGGGGCGGTTCATCTGGCGAAAGCAGTTCAAAGCCATAGTCGTTGGAGACAACCGTGAACGTCAGCGGGGCCATGCGGCTGAGGCGATAGGCGAACAGCGCGGCCAACCCTTCATGCACGGCACGCCCTGCCAATGGGAATACAAATGTGTGATAGCCCTCGCGGGTTTTGGTGAACTCAATCAGGGTTTTATCAGCGGCGGGTATCGCGCTCCACCTGGCTTGCAGTTGCAGCACGGGGATGAGCGCCCGCATTTCGTCGCTGGTGAACTCGCCGTTGCGGGCCGCGTCCAGCTTGTGCCGGATGGCGTCCGTCAGTTCATCGGAGAGCGGCAGCCCGCTCCCTACCCAACGTGGCACAATCCCCTTACTGCCCTTCGCACGGCGCACGCGCACTGTCAGGTCACGGATGTTGACGAACTGCACCAGCTTACCCGCCAGTATGAACTTGTCCCCCGGCTTGAGGCTGGACGCGAACGCCTCGTTAATCACGCCGACTTCCCCGCCATTGAGGTACTTGACCTTTATCATCGGGTCGCTGGTGATGGTGCCAATGGCCATGCGGTGCAACTGCGCCACGCGCTTATCTGCGACGGTGTGCGTGCCGTCTTCGGCTATAATCACCTTTTGATACGAGTCATACGCTTTGAGGGCGTCCCCGCCGTGCATGACGAAGGCCATCACCCAAGCCCACTCCTGCCGCGTTAGGGCACGGAAGGCGTAAGCGGTGCGAACCTCGTTATACAGGTCATCCGGGGTAAAGCCGCCACCCAGGGCAACGGTCACCACATGCTGCACCAGCACATCCAGCGGGTTAGCAACGGGCGGGCGGTCTTCGATGCGTCCGGCAAGCGCGGCTTCTCGCGCAGCGGCAACTTCGACCAGTTCAAAGGCGTGGGTGGGCACGCACGTCACCTGGGAGGTTGCACCCGGCTGGTGGCCGCTGCGCCCGGCCCGCTGGAGCAGCCGCGCTACCCCCTTTGGACTGCCGACCTGTACCACGCGCTCCACAGTCGGGAAGTCTACGCCCAGATCGAGCGATGAGGTACACACGACGGCTTTCAGGTTGCCGTCGCGCAGATTATTCTCTACCCACTCGCGGGTGCTGCGATCCAGGGAGCTGTGGTGCAGTGCGACCAACCCGGCATAGTCGGGCCGTGCTTCGATGAGGGCCTGATACCACTGTTCCGTTTGGCTGCGGGCATTGGTGAAAATCAAGGTGCTGGTGTGGGCGTCGATGATGTCGATCACCTGGGGCAGCAGTTTGAGTCCGAGGTGGCCAGCCCAGGGGAAGCGCTCCATTGTGGCGGGGATGACGGTATCAATCGTGATGTGCTTATCCACTTCGCCCTGCACCAACCGCCCTTCCGGGACTTCGCCCGTGTTTGCGCCTGCTGTGCCCAGCAGCGCCCACATGGCCGTATCCAGGTTACCCATCGTCGCGGAAAGGCCCCACGTCCGCAAAGTGGGATGCCAGCGCCGCAGCCGCGCTAAGCCCAATTCCACCTGAACGCCGCGTTTGCTGGCGAGCAGTTCGTGCCACTCATCCACCACCACCAGCTTGAGATGTTCAAACAGCGTGTGGGCGTTATCACGGGCCAGCAGCAGCGATAGGCTCTCTGGTGTGGTGACAAGGGCCGTCGGTAGGCGTTTGCGCTGGCGGTTCCGCACAGTAGATGAGGTATCGCCCGTGCGCGTTTCCAACGTCCAGGGGAGGCCGAGGCCGTCAAGCGGTTGTTGCAATGATTTGGCAGTGTCACTGGCCAGCGCCCGCATGGGCGTAATCCACAGGACGTGCAGTTTGGGGGATAGGTCGCGTTTGCCGCTGTTGGCCTTCCACTTGCCCCGGTCGGGGTTGGCGGCGATCCACTCGGCAAGGGCACCCAGCCACGCGGCGTAGGTTTTACCCGTGCCCGTGGACGAGTAGATCAGGCCGCTTTCACCGTTGAGGTAGGCTGTCCATACCTCCTGTTGGAAGGGGAACGGGGTATAGCCCTGCCCTGCAAACCAGTCTTCAATGGGTTGCAGGGCGTTAACTTCGGGTGAAGCCATTTAGTCGATTTTTTCCAGGGTGAAGCTGAACGGGAACAAAGACACCGGCACCAACTGGAAGTGCTTACGTGCAAACGGCAGGCCGATAATCGTGATGGCCAGGATCAAGCCGCTGGTAACATGGGCCAGGGCAATTTCCCAACCGAAAAAGATCAGCCAGATGATGTTAAAGATCAGTGCAAGCGGGCTGTCGCCGCCCTGCTGGCCGACCGGTTCACGGCCAAACGGCACCATAACCGACAGGCCATAACGCATGGCCTTCCGACCAAACGGAATGCCAATGATGGTCAGGCACAGCAGCAGCCCGCCGATGATGTAGCCAAGCCCGGCCAAAAAGCCACCGAAGATCAACCAGATGATATTACCTATCAAGCTCATGTCTTGCTCCTTTGTGGGGTAGGATGCTTTCCTATTGTACCTTACGCAACAACAGGCGCGTGTGTTGCTCATGTTTTTGCTAACAGTGCATAAAACTTATAAAAAGCAACACTACTTGTAAATTTGCTGTAAAATGTAATAAGTTCCATCCTAAAACCCTTGAAAGTGCCCATCTATGCAGGAAGCCCGCCCGAATGAACGTTAGCGCCGCCGTCAGCTATGCTCATGATAAATTGGTTCATGATTTACCCGCCAACTTGCTTTATCACGGCACCCATCACACCCGCGACGATGTCGTCCCGGCGGCAAAGCGGCTGGCCAACGCCTACAAACTCAGTAAGGATGGGCAAGCGCTTCTGTTAACGGCAGCGTGGTATCACGACATCGGGTTTACGGTGCGCTACGATAAGAATGAGGCTATCGGTGCCCGCATCGCAGCGGAGGCGCTGCCCCGGTTCGGGTATACATTTGAGCAGATTCAGATGATTGTGGGCATTATCCTGGCCACGCGCCCCCCCCAAGACCCCAAAACCCTGCTGGAAGCGATTATGGTAGATGCCGACCTGGATTCACTTGGCCGGGATGACTTCATAGCCGTGGCAAAAACGCTGCGCGAAGAAGAGGCCATCTACAAAAACATCACCCGCACCGAATCGCAGTGGTACTGGGAAGAAATGAACTTCCTGCGCGACCATCGCTACTTCACCGATATTCAGCGGCGCTACCGCACAGTGGGCAAGCTGAAGAACTTCATGCGGCTGCACCAGCACTATCGTCGCCAGCGCTCACGGCGCTAATCGGGCAGCAGCGCTTTGACTGTTTCCAGCGTATCGGCTTCGGCAGGCGGCTTATCCTGACGCCAGCGCAAAATACGCGGGAAGCGCACCGCAACCCCGCTTTTGTGGCGGCTGCTCTCGCGGATGCCCTCAAACGCAATTTCAAACACGAGTTCCGGCTTCACACTGCGGACTGGCCCGAACGATTCGACAGCATGACGGCGAACCCAGTTATCTACCTTGCGGATTTCCTTATCAGTAAGGCCGCTGTACGCCTTTGCAAACGGCACAAGCTGGCCGTCAGCGTCCCACACCGCAAAGGTGTAATCGGTATACAGGCTGGCGCGTTTGCCACTGCCCCGCTGCGCGTAGATCATCACGGCATCTACTGTAAACGGCTCAATCTTCCACTTCCACCAGTCGCCGCGCTGGCGGCCCACCCGGTACGGTGAGCTTTTCCGCTTGAGCATCAGCCCTTCCACTTTGCGGTCACGGCTTTCAGCACGGCTGGCGGCGAGTTCATCCCAGGTGGTGCCGTGTGCCAGCGGCGAAATAAGCAGGTGCGGCTGGTTCACTTCTGCGATGAGGTGTTCCAGTTGGGCGCGACGCCATTCAAGCGGCTGTTCGCGCACATCCTCGCCGCCCTGTTCCAGCAGGTCATACGCCATGAAGATCACCGGCACGTCTTTGAGCAACTTCTTACCGATAGTCTTGCGCCCGATGCGCCGCTGTAGCTCTGCGAAGGGCAGCACGTTATCGTCTTTCCAGGGGAGCAGTTCGCCATCCAGCACCGTGCCATCAGGGAGCGTGTTTACAACGTCGGTCACTTCCGGGTAGCGGTCGGTAACGAGTTCCTCGCCGCGTGACCACACAAACGACTCCCCCTGGCGGCGGATCGCCTGTGCCCGGATGCCGTCCCACTTCCATTCGGCCTGCCAGCCGGTTACGTCGTCGCTGTCCAGTTCGTCCAGCGGATTATCGTCAATGGGATAAGCGAGGAAGAACGGGTACGGGCGGCTGATGTCCTCGGACTCGTCCGCTTCAGTGATAAGCGACTCGTAAAAATCGGGGGTGGGGTTCCAGTCCCCCATCATGCGGTGCGCGATGACCGCACGATTTACGCCGCTGAAGTCCGATAGGGCGCGGATCACGAGTTTTTGCGACACGCCCACCCGAAAGCCGCCGGTAATCAGCTTGTTGAACACAAAGCGCTGCCGGGTGTTCAGTTGGCCCCACGCCCGCGTGATGGCGTCGCGCTGTTCGGCTTCGCCCATGCCTTTAAGCGGCAGCAGCACATCTTCCACCCACACATGCAGCGGGTCTGTACTGGTGGCTTCGTTTTCCGGCAGCAGCAGCGTGATCGTTTCCGCCATATCCCCCACTGCGTCATAAGACTCGCGCCACAGCCAATCCGGTAAGTTCGTTTCTTCGGTGGCCCACTCGGCCAGTTGGCGCGAACGCATCGCCCGTCGGGGCCGCCGCCCGATCAGAAAGTAGACGGCCCAGGCCGCATCCGCTGCGGGCGTGCCGTCAAAGTAATCGACCAGGGCAGCTACCTTCTCATTGGTTTTGTTAGTTTCGTCCAGCGCGGTGTACAGGTCAGCGAAGCGCTTCATGCTTACACGCTTACCTTAGCTTACGAACAACCCGTTTGGCGTCGTTGGCCGTCACAATGATTTTACGATCCTCCGCCAGATGGATAACCGCTTCGTGGCGGTCGAGGATGTCCACACTTTCCACATCGTCCAGGTTGACGCGCACATAGCTTTGATCGTCGGCCCGTTGCAGCATCAGGCGTTTGCCACCGCGCCCGCTCAAGCGAACAGCGGCCCAGGCAATTGCCCCGGCGACCACACTCACAACGGCAATAAACATTAACGTTGATAAGATATAGGCCATTATTGCCTCTCGTTACGTCTAGGTTGATTCTTGTGGTTCATTATCGTCCGTTTCAGTGGTTTCGTCAGGTGTTTGATCGGCGTCGTCCGCCTCGCCCCGGTACCGGGTGCGGATGGGAACCGCCTGCTTGCCGTGTTCGTTCAGCCAGCGGGCCACCACATCCACATAACCATGCGTGATCCACACCGTTTCGGCTTCGCTCAGGTCGATAGCCTCCATCAGCCCGGCCCAGTCAATGTGATCGCTCAACACAAACCCCCGGTCTACAGCGCGGCGGCGGCGCGTGCCGCGTATCCGCATCCATCCCGAAGCGAACCCGGTGGATAAGTCACCGAAGCGGCGCAGCCACGTCGTCCCGCGTGCGGAGGGCGGCGCGACAATCAACGCCTGCCGGAAGTTAGGTTTTTCCGCGTCATTGGCGTATTTCGTGTGCGGGAGCGAGATGTTGCTATCACGATAGGCTTTATTGATTTTCTCAACCGCGCCGTGCGTGTAAATCGGCCCAATGGTGGGGTCTACCCCGGCCAACAGGCGCTGCGCCTTGCCCAACGCATACCCAAATAAGACGCTCGCTCGGCCTGCGGCGGCGTTTTCGCGCCACCACGCATTGATTTCCGCAAAGCTATCGGCCTGGGGCTGCCAACGATAAATGGGCAGGCCGAACGTCGCTTCTGTGATAAACGTGTGGCCCCTGACCGGTTCATAGGCTGTGCAGGTGGGGTCAGCTTCTAGCTTGTAGTCCCCACTCACGACCCATACCTCACCCGCGTGTTCTACACGCACCTGCGATGAGCCGAGGATGTGGCCTGCTGGGTGAAACCTGACCTTCACGCCGTTGATGTCAACGGATTCGCCGTAGGCAGCCGTCTGGATGGTCGCTTTGTGGCCCAGGCGCGTGCGGAAAACGTGTTTGCCCTCATCTGAGACGAGATATGAGCGGCACCCCCAGGCGTAGTGGTCAGCGTGGGCGTGCGTAACAACTGCCCGTTCGACAGGTTGCCAGGGGTCTACATAGAAGTTTCCGGCCTCACAGTAGAAGCCGCGTTCGGTGAGTTGGAGTAAGTCTGCCATGCCTGTATTGTATCATGTGTTCTACGGCAGGCGGGCAAATCAGAGCGAGTTTTCATGCGGGCGTCTCAATCAGATGGCGGGCATCACTCACTGGCAGCCTGCACTGATGAACGCCGCCTGCACCTGCAACGACTCTATTACTCCAGGCGAATGCGCGGGTTTAGCACCGCATACAGAATATCTGCGATGAGGTTGCTAAAGGCAAAGGCAAACACAATAATCATTGTGACGGCCTGCAACACCGGGATATTCTTCTGATTCACGCTGTCTACCAACAGTGAGCCAATGCCGGGGTAGCGGAAAACATTTTCAATCACAACGATGCCACCAATCAGCCAGCCGATGCTAATGGCAATCACGGTGATGGTGGGCAGCAGCGCGTTCCTCAAAACGTGCTTGAACACGACCTGCCGCTGGCTGAGTCCTTTAAGCTGGGCGGTGCGGACGTAGTTCTTCTTCAGTTCGTCAATCATGCCAGCGCGGGTCATGCGGGCGATGTAGCCCACCAGCACAAAACTCGCGGTAAGCGCGGGCAGCGTGAGCAGCTTAAACCACCCCACCAGCGTTGTGTCATCGTTGATAATCGCAATCGCGTCGAACCAGTTCAGTTGCAGCGCAAACACGTTTATGAGCACAATCCCGGTCACGAACTCCGGTAGGCCCACCACACCCAAAGACAACACAGACACCAGGCCGTCGGCCCAGGTGTTTTCGCGCAGGGCGGCAATCACCCCCAACCCGATGCCCAACGGCAGGCTAATCAGCAGCGTGGCCCCTGCCAAAATCAGCGAGTTGCTCAGGCGATCCAGCACAAACGGGCGCACCGCTGCATTACCCCCCGTGTATGATGTGCCCCAATCCCCGATAACAAAGCGCCCTAACCAACTGACGTACTGCATCGCCACAGGCTGATCTAAACCAAAGCGAGCATTGAACTGGTCAATTGCGGATTGGCTGGCTTCACGCCCAAGAACCAAACGGGCAATGTCGCCAGGGAGCAGTTGTGTGAGCGCAAAAATGAGGGCGCTGGTAACAATCAGGGTGACGATAAGTAAGAAGGTACGCCGGATGATAAACTTCGTCATAAAACCTCTGTGCTAAACCCGTTCACTGTTGGTGATGATGTACTTATAGCCCGTCCCACGAATGTTCTTGATCTCGTGGCCGCCGGGGACGGTGCGCCGTAACCTGTGGACGGCGGCTTCCAGGGCGCGTTTGGTGCCGGTGCCATCTTCCCACACGGCCTCTAGCAGTTCTTCAAAAGTACATATTTCGCCAGCACGCGCCGCCAAGTAGTTTAACACACCGCGTTCAATGGGTGGCAGGCCATCCAGGATACCGGTTAAGGCGGGGTCAAGTTCCATGACGGCGGCACTGCCGCTGCCGTGCCTATTGTGATGAATGCCGCTGGGCATCCCTATCGCATCCTGGCTGGCCTTACGTCGGATGAACTCTGCAAAGAGATGGCTGAATATGCGGTAGCCGGGTGATGTCGCGTCTGGATAGAGGTAGGACAGGGAATATTGTTCTGTCAGGATGGCATTGGAGCCATTGAAGCTAACGTCGTCAGAGGCTGCCATCTGGATGAGTGTGGGTTGCAGGTCTTCGTGCTTAGCCCAGATCATGTTCAGCACATGATCGACATGCGGCGTGAGCAGCAGCCGGTCAAGCAACTGGCGTTTTAAGTCACGCATTTTGGCAGGTGTGGCAAAGGTCGCGTCAATATCCTCTATGGAGAGGCGCATCTCAAAATACGTTTCACACGTCACGATGAGCAGCACCGGAAAGCGCCCCCCAACCGCCAACAGCATGTGAACTTCTGCCTCGATGAAGCGAACGCCGGCGGCCTCAGCCGGTTGGCAAATCAGTTGGCGAGCGGCCTTTTCTTCAATCAGGCCGATCCGCTCCGGGCGTAAGATGCCCAACAGGGGCGACCCTTTGGCGATGTCTGGCCTTAGACGGTGGATGGGTTCGTCAGTGGCAATGACCATCGGTGCGAAGTCGCTAATGGTTCGCAGCAGGTAGTCTTCATTTCGGGTGATCTGATCGGCCAACAGCGGAATGTCAAAGTCATCCATCAGGAAGATAACCCGCGTGGCGTAGTCCTCATCCAGGGTTTGCAGCAGGTTACGCAGTTTGGCAGCAAATCGCCGTTTAGGTTCTTCAGGGCCGGGTGGGTCAACATCTAGCAGTGTGTTATAGCCCTTTTGCGTCAGTTCGTCTTGCAGGTGTTCAAACATGACGGCCAAAACGTGCATGTCTTCAAACATGAGGTGAAAGTTAACGTACACCCACAACAACTGGCGCAGTTCGGTGCGATAGTCAGCGTCTACATGCTGTTCATAGCGGCGCACCGCCCCGCGTGGATGTTTCAGGTAGCGCAGCAGGGTTGTTTTGCCAATGGGGCGAATGCCGTAAATGGCATAGCTTGTCGGTTCTGGCCCGGTGACGACTTGCAATAGTCGTGCAATTTCCTGTGCCCAGCCATACACGCGACCCGGTTGGAACTTTACCAGCATTGGGGTGTACGGATTCTCAAATGTGAAGGACTCGGCAGACATCAGTTAATCCTTGCTCTCTAATAGGTATAGGTAGATGACGGTAAAATCGTTGGCTCCGCAAAGTAACCCGTTCCCCTGCGGGACAGGATGTGCAGCAGCCGCACGCGGATTTGGTACCAACGTCCGGTTTCATCAGCACTACGCTGAACGGCCCCCGATTGGTGCAGGGCCTTCAAAATCCCCTCAATGCGCTCTGGCTCACACTGGAAGTGGTGCTGCAAAGCGCTTTGTATATCGGCAAAGGCAGCCGGTCTGTCATTTTCCGGGCCGCTGAGGCCGGCGATGATTTCAAGGGTTTCTCGGCCAAGCCCCAACTCACCCGGTGCATCTCTGTAGTGCGAAAAGCGATGAAAGCCCGACTGCATCACGCGCCCGACGGCTTCTTCCAGGTAGGCCCGCGTAACATGGTCGTCAACTTTGGTGGCCATGAGGGAGAAGATTTCTCCGCATAATACATGAATGAAGAAAGGGTGGCGATTCGTCAGATTGAGAATGGCGTCTTCTACACCGTCTTCATAGCGAAAGTGCCGCTCCAGCGGGATGCGGGCCAGTGCCCGTGCGTCGATCTCGTCCATGATGGTGATGGGCACGAACGATGCTCGCAGGTTCATGTCCACCAGCTTTTGCCTTAAGTTATTCAGGACGTGATTATGAATGCACAGCAAGAATGCAACTTCGCCCCGGTCTACAATGTGATGCAAGCGCTGGAAGAAGCTATCGGCTACATGCCCACTTTCATGCGCCTCTTCGATGGCAGTGAATTCATCTACCATGAAAAGGATGCGTTTACCGCGCATACTTCGCTCGGCCAGCTTGACCCACTCCACGAGCAACCGCAGCGGGTCGCTGCCCGGTTGGGTAACAGACGCCTGGATTTGTTTGAGTTTGCGGCGGCTTTCACGGGTTAGCTCGCGGTTGATAATGGGCTGTGCCGCTGCGATCAACCCCGCCACAAACTCTTCCGGGGTAATGGGCACCAGTTCAAGCGCATCCAGCAGGACGGGGATCACGTTTGCGCTGTCATCCTGGGGCAGTACATAGTCGGCAAGGTGATACATCAAGCTGGTTTTGCCGATGCGCTTTTCACCATGCAGCACCAGGAAGGACTCACCACTTTTGATTGCGGCCACAATCGAATACATCTCTGGGCCGCGCCCAAAAAACATGTTGCGGTCTTTGATATGTTTGGGGGAGTACGGGTTACGCATACGCCGGTCGCTTAAACCGGCAACCAGGCGATGCTGGCCAGGGAACAGCTCCCAAATCCTGTACGACTCAATGATGCCTGTTTTTCGCAGGGCATTCAAGCTGACATCTAGGTTCTGGACGATATTGGGGGTGGAGGTGTCTAGCTTGAATTCGATGTCAGGGGTGCCGTGGCGCATTTGAAGGGAGAATTCGTACAAGAGCTTATCGCCGTGGGGCAGGTCTTTGGTGATAGCTTCGATTCGCTGCATGATGAACCAGATGGCATTGGGCTTTGCCGACCCACGCACGATAACATGTGCAGCTTCACGCCCCCCGCCGCCTGCCCGCCATGTAAGCGGGATGCCTTCCTCAAGAGTGGGCGCATGGATTGAGTCTGCCCGGTGAACGACGATGTAATTGTTTTGGTGCGGCGCGTTGGCCAGCGCCAACTGCCCGACGATTTCAGTATCCAGCCGGATGCGCCGGGAACGGTCGAACTTTTTATCGCCGGGTTCTTGCATCCAACTGCGGGCAAAGCGGATTTTGGGGAGGTACTTCTGGCGCACGTCTTCCGGTATGGCGATGTAAAGAGCTAGCTCACGCTCAATGATGTCTGCCACGAGGACATCGGGCGACAGCATCCCCTCTGTGACGGCGTTGTACATGTCTTCCACAGTGGGATAGCGCAGTTGGCGGGCGGTCGTTTCTAGCAGCGTTGTAATCTGGTCGTCTTCAAAGCGCAAATTGTAAATGTCAGACTCGCGCTTCAGGGTGCGGTCAATGGTGGCGCGGCCCCGGTTGGGGTGTTTGGGTTCGGCAAGGTGACGCCGGATTTGGCAGCGGGCGGTTTGCGTTTGGGCGACGTGTTCCCATTCCGGCTTGAGGCACACCTGTGTTTGGTCGAACTCAACTTCCACCAGGTCGCGGTGGTTAATAACGTGGCTGTACGGGCGCGGCTTGCCATTAACGTAAAAGCGCCTGGCGTGTGGCCCTAACTGTGAGTGGACTTTGAAGGCGAAATCGACGACGGTGCTGCCCCGCTTGAGTTCGCGTAACTCCCCCTGCGGCGTGATGACATGGATATAGTCTGACTGGGGGCGCGAGTGGCGAATGGCAACACGGGCGGGCAGGTTTTCATCAGACCACCAGGCGTTTTTGACGTTGCGCTGGCTGAGGACACCGCGTGCGTTGGTGTCTGCCATGCGATGAGACATGATGTTGAATTGTACAGCCTGCCCCTGCACGTTAATGGTGGAAATCAACGCCTGATAGCCGTTGTAGCGCGGCGCAGCGATGTAGTCATGAATGGGGGTGGAGGTGGTTGGCATCCACAGTTTATGCAGCATCCCCAGCAGCCTGTAGCAGTCGCGTTCGTGGGGCACAATGGCGTCAATCCTGAGCAAACCGGGGTCTGTGAGGTTGATTTGTTTACCCTGCCTTTTGAGGCGCAGATAACGCTGATAGACGCCGGACGCCGTTGTTTCGTGCATACGAATAACAGCTTTCAGGTCGGTGCGGCAGAGTACGTCGGAGAGGCGGCTGTTGATTTGCATAAATTTGCGGCTGTGGCGGGCGTAGTAGCGCTCAACGTGATATTCATACTCAGCTTGTAACCCGGCGTCGTGTAAATGCAGGGCTAATTCGGCCATCCCCTGCCGCTCTTTCCAAATGCCCAGCATCTCCAGCAGTGGCACATTGACGGCGAGCGTTTCCTGCGCCCAGGCCTGATAATCCACTTCATCGAAGGCGTCCATGTTGATGGTGAGGGCGACGTGATCTGCCGCGCACAGCAGCACCGTGTCAACATCTGTGTAAGCACAGATATACAATTTACGCAATTTACTCAAAAAATACACACTATCGCGCCGAATGGGCTGCTGCCGATCTTGAATGCCGAACTTCATGGCCAGCCGAGCGGTGTACATCGCTGGCCGCCCGAAGATTTGTATAAGTGTTTCCTCATCTAAGACGTATTCACGAATCATGGGAATCAAGAGAGCAGCGACCTGTACAGACTCGTCTGCTCCCCAGGATGACAGAATCCCTCGTGTGGCAGCCGCGTGGCGAACCAGTCCTTCATTGCGGACATGGGCATCGAGATATTGTTCGGCTTTGCGAATGGGGTCTTTATGGTTGATAGTTATCATACTCAGATAAGTAAATGATTTACTCGAGATACACGGCTAGTGATTTAGTACTACTTTACTGCTTTCACACACGTTTTGCAAAATTTTGACGTTTTTTAATATTCCGAGCATCTGGTAAGCTATTTTGTGTATTTTGCCCGGATAGGCGCGTATATTTGCAGGTACTTTATGTGTATTTTGTGCATATCGCTCAAACAGATTTTTTACTGTCATGCCCCACATATGCAATAGGCAAAATCACTCATTTGACAATCCCAGGGGTTGTGGCGTACTCTACGCGAAGACTTACTCAACTTACTCAAAACAACCGAAATCTAACCAGGAGAATGCCATGCTCACTGCCCCAATAGATACTCGAAAGTCGATCACAGCGGCGCTCGGCATACGCGGCTGGTCACACCTGGACGCGGTCATTCTGGCCGCCCTGGCAACGGAATCGCCTCTACTCTTGATTGGCCCGCACGGCACGGGCAAGTCGCAACTGATCGAAGCCGTTGCGGGGGCGCTTAGCCTGGACTTTCGCCACTACAATTCGGCGTTGCTCAACTATGATGACATCATTGGCATCCCTATGCCAACCGAAACTGAGGACGGCACCGCGCTGCACTTCATCAAGTCGCCGGGCACGATTTGGGGGGCGAGCTTCGTTTTCTTGGACGAAATCTCCCGCTGCCGGGCTGATCTTCAAAACAAATTATTTCCTATCATATATGAACGTAAGGTGGTCGGCATCCAACTGGATAACCTGCTGCACCGCTGGGCTGCCATGAACCCGCCCGCCCCGGAAGAGATCGACAGCGCGTCTGACGGGCATTACATCGGCAGCGAGCCGCTCGACCCGGCCCTGACGGACCGCTTTCCATTTATTTTACCAGTACCCACCTGGGCCGAACTGAGCCGCGAAGATCAGCGGGAGCTGGTGAGTTGGCGAAATGGCGCGGATGCTAAGGCCGCTGCTGAATCACTCAATCTGGTGGAGTTGGTTGAGGAAACGGCAGGCCGCATCGAAGAACTGGAAGCGGAATTCAGCGATTGGCTGTCTGACTATGTGGTGTCGCTGGTGGATGGGCTGGAAAAGAACGACCTGCCCCAAAGCCCGCGCCGCGCCCGCATGATTGCCCGGTCGCTGGTGGCGGTACATGCCGCTCGCATGATCTTGGACGCAGACGCTGGGGAAGACATCGAAGAGAGCGCCCAGCTTACAGTGACGTACAGCCTGCCGCAAACGGCGACGGATACACCCCCATCGCTGGTGAAGGTGGTGGCTATCCACAAACAAGCGTGGGAACTCATTCAACACATGGGGGATGAGCACTGGCAGCAGATTATGGACGAAGAAGACCCGGCGAAGCGGGTGGCCCTGGCCGACGAGTTGGGGTTCGATGACGAAAACCTGTCACGCTTAATTACGCAAACGCTCAGTTCGGAGGATTCCGACCCGCGCCAGGTGGGCCTGGCGGTGGCAATGTTCCTCAAGTACAGCGACACCCGTGAGTTGGACCCAAGTGCATTTGAGCCGCTGGCCCAACTGAGCTATCACATACTGGAGCCGCGCATCATCAAGTACAACTTGCAGCAAAACACGCCAGAGGCGAACACCTGGAACGATATTATCGGCTGGCTGGACGCGCAAATTAACCGCTCCGATTCACTGATGTTCCGGTTGCAGCGCAACTATGTGTTGTACGGCTTCCCGGAGTTTTGGCGGCGCGATAACTGGAAGGTGATGCTAAAGCAGTTCACGGATGACCTGGCAGCTTTCGGCATCAGCGAAGAGATGAATTAACTTGTTCTTTTCACAGCACCCAAAGGCGCAAACACGCACATGTCACTTTTACAGCGAATCAACGCAAATCAGAATGCAAACCAGCAGAGCAACCGCTCTGGCAGCCCGTTCAGGCGCACCAGTAACAGCAGTAACAATCAACAAAGCGGTCGGCTGCCGGGCAGTAGCCCCTTTAACAGCCGCCCTAGCCGCAGCCCGTTTGGGAGGAGTGAAAACTTGAACTTAGCAAATGTCATCACCCCGGCGCAGTCCACCGTTGTTCGCTTTGCCCTGGATGGCATGGGCGACCCGTTCTACCGGCTGTTGGGCCAAGACATGAACCCGGAGTACAGTCAAATTGCGACCCTGGCGCAGGTGCTGCAAAAAGGCGGGCCGGGGGTAGATGAACTGACGGCCCTGCTGAATAAAAACTGGGAAAGCTACCAACTCAAAGGGGCCATCCTGATTTTCAACGATGACCGCGAAGTCGTGGATTCGCTGGCGAAGCCGGTGCCGGTGCCAACCGTGCCGGCCAACAATAGCAAAGAGGACGACGACGACAATGATAACGGTGAGCCACCGAATTGGTTGGAGGCCAGTGGGTATAAGTTCGAGCGCGTGCGTTCCATTGACCTGGCGCTGACGTTGAATGTACTGACCCGCGCCCGTTCTCAGTTATTGGTGGCGCGGGCACCCGTTGTTTATGGCCTGGAGTATTTGTCACGGTCGGTCATTACGGATGACCCGCGTTTGGTATCGCTGGCGAAGGCGACGGGTGCCTTGCCTGACAGGTAAATTCCGGCTTGAGTGGGTCGGCCAGTGTGCCGACCCGTAGATACTAAGGAGACACATGATGTACTTTGTACGGAGTTGGTTAGCCATCGGCACACATGAAGACGCAGCCCAGGCAGATTTGCTGGCTGCACACGACATCGGCGCGGTGCTGCTGCTCACCCAACCCACCCACCAGCCGGTCGTACCGGCGCTGTACCTGCCGCTAGAAGACGGCGCGTTCATTCCGGCGCATCGCATCCAGCAGGGCACGCGGTTTATTCACGACCAGCGAAACAGTGGACGGCGGATTCTTATCGTTTGCGAAACGGGCCTTAGCCTGTCAGTCGCCTTTGCGCTGGCAGCCATCAAGGAAAAGTACGGGAGCGCCCTGCCGCTGATTGACATCTTCAAGTCGATCACGCGGCAGCAACCGGCGGCGAACCCGCCCCCCGTGCTGTGGGGTTCCTTGTTGGCCTGCTTTGACGATGAGCCGTCCTACGATGTGCTGTGGTATCAGATTCAAATGTTGACCCACAGACCTCTTTACGAACCGAAATGACCTGATTTGCCAATGTAACCGACGCGGAGCGTTAGCCGCTGCCGCGCCAACTTAGCTAATTGACCTGGGAAAGAGATTTGGGAACAGCCATGCTAATCCGTAAAGCCACACACAAAGAATCCGCGCACATCACTCGTCGCCTGGTGGGGTGTATGCCCGCCACCCAATTCGAGATGCACACCCTCACCCGCCTGGCCGGGATCGTCGCCACGCACGACATCCCGACGGCCAGCGTGGAGTGCAAGCGCCGCCCCCGGATGTTGATTAACCCGACGTTTGTCGCCAAGCACTGCTTCCGCGACGAGCACCTGTTCCTGCTGGTCATGCACGAGTTGTGGCATGTGCTGCTGGCCCACACCCGCATGTACCCGTTTTCCACACCCGCCCACAACATTGCGTTTGACGCGGTGATTAACGCGGGCCTGATGGCGAAGTTCAGCACCCCGGAATATCGTGGCTTTTTCGATGAACTGTATGCGGCGGACGAATTCCCTGGCTGCCTGCTGCGCCCGCCGGTTGGCTGGCCCTATGCGCCGGAATACCCTAATGTTGGCCCGCCCGGTACCCGCGATCTGATTGAGCGGCTGTACCCACGCAACAACTTCCGCCCGTTTTTCGGTAACAAGCCGCTGTACGAGGAAATTTTGCGGCTGCTGATAAACAGCGGCATGGATTTTAGCGTAATGCCGATTGTGCTGCTGGGCAATCACGGTGACCAGCCGCTTAACCCGGATGGCTCGCCCATCAACGACCCGTTCATGAAGAACGCGCTCAAAGAGGCAATGAAGAAGTGGTCACCCATGCGGATTGACGGGCACGGCTATGGGGGAGAGATGACCGAGTGGAATATCGAAATGGGGCCAGACTACAGCAGCGCCCGCCGCAAGTTCTCTGCGGTGCTGCGGAAGACGCTGGGGGACAAGCGCGGGCGTGAGTTCCGTAAGGCGCGGATGCCCGTGAGGACAAACAGCGGCGGCGGCGTGATGCCTAACCCACGTGACCGCCTGCACCCGGCGCGTAAAAGCCTGGGCATTGACTCGCTGTTGTATAACCAACCGGCGTTTGTGGCTGCACGGGTGCCACAACGGCCCGCCCTGGCCCACGTCTACCTGGATGTGTCCGGGTCCATGTCTGACTTGCTGCCGCATTTATTGAGCCTGCTGGTGCCCTATGTGATTAAAAAGCAGGCCACAATCTACCAGTTTTCGACGGTAGTGCGCGAATTGGAAGCAGCCAAGCTGCGAAGTGGCCGCGTGCAAACGACCGGCGGCACGAATATCAACTGTGTGCTGCAACACATCACCGAGTATGACGGTAAGGTGCAAAAGGCGCTCATTCTCACCGATGGCGAGGTCGGCGCGCCGGTTCATACGCTGGCGGCGAAGTTCGATGACCTGCAAATCGTCATGCACGCGGTGCTGCCTTCTGGCTGCCAGATGCACCACCGCACCGCACCGCTGATGCGCTCTATTGTAGAGTTGCCCCCCCCCGCCTAAGCGGGCCGGTTTGTCCCCTTGTGGACAAACCCAAACAACCCCTTTACCGAGGGAGATGGCCTGACCCACCATCTCCCTTCATTTTGCCCCAAACGCTGCTATCATGTGCGCCCGAATGCCAACTTGCCCCCCGGAACGCACCTTGCACCCATCCCAACGCAACCGAACGCTGTTTATCTACGCCGTCTGCGGCCTGCTGCTGATCATCACTCTGCTCACCTTACCCCGCCTCAATGACAGCCTGTGGACGGATGAGCAGCGCACCCTGTGGTATGCCGGGGCACCGCCGCTGTATGGCCCGGTGAGCGTAGCGACCTCCCTGGAGCGCATTGCAGAGAATCAGTGGCAGTCGCCGGGGTACTTCATCGCCGTGAAGGGCTGGGGTTACGCCCTCGGCTGGGATGCCCTGCCTATGCGCTTGTTCTCGCTGTATGCGGGGCTGCTGGCGGCTGCCGTGACGTACCGGGTGGGGCGGCTGTTATTCAACGCGGAGGTGGGGTTCTATGCAGCGTTCACATTTGGCGTGAGCGCGTTCACGGTTCACTACCTGCACGACATGCGGACGTACACACTCAATGCGCTGCTCACCGCGCTGATGCTGTGGGCCTACTGGGAACTTCACACACGGCGGCGCGGGTGGGGGTGGTATCCGCTGCTGGTGGTGAGTGTGGCCGGGCTGCTGTACACGCACTACTTCAATGTGTTCGCGGTGGCCGCACTTGGCCTGTATCACCTGATTTTTCGCTTTCGCCAGCGGCACTACTGGGCGGTGATCGTGTGTTTTACGGTGGCCGGAGCCATGTTTTTGCCCTGGTTTGAGGTGCTGCTGCAAGGCGCACAGCGGTCTACGGTGGATAAGCGGGCGTTGGGCAACATGCCCCCCCTGGACATGCTCAACATGGCGCTGAATATGTTCTCGAACGAGGCACGAGCGCTGACAATTGTGCTGCTGGCGTTTTCAATTCGCCCTATGACGCGAGAGCGGCGCTTTGTGTGGTTCTGGTTGGTGGTGGCGGTGTCATCCACATTGATTGTGACGCGCTTTTTCCCGGCGCTAACGGAAATCAAGTATGTGATCTTCTTGTGGCCGGGGCTGGCACTGGCCGCTGGCGTGGGCATTGCGCGGCTGAAGCAGTTCCGGGTGGCGGTGCCGCTGGTATTGACGCTGTGGGGCGGACTCGCCCTGTGGAACCTGACTCACCCGGCAGCGCAAGCCCGCATTCAATCGCCGGACTGGTTTTTACCGTTGGCCCCACTCGCAGACGCCCTCCAGGGCCGCACCCGTGACACCGACGCGCTGTTGTTCCATGTGGCAGACGGCGTGGGCGAAATCGACCACAACGACCTGATTGACTATTACACACACGGGATGTCGCTCTATCGCAGTGACCTTGTACTGGCCACAAACGCCACACCCGATCAACTGTATTATGACCGTGTGCGCGAGTACATTGAGTACACGCCGCGTGTATGGATTGCCTATGAGCCGGGGCGGCGTCATTGGCGGGTGGGGCCGGTGCAAACCATCCTGCTGCCAGAGGTCGGCTATGCTCAGTGTGCGGTTGTCGAACAGACAGACGACATCTATCTGGCGCTGTTTTCTGCGCGGCCCCGGTTGGCCACCGCCTATGAGTTCTTCACACCAGAGGGCGGCGAGATCGACCTGTATCTGATTACCGAGCCACACCGCACCGCCGACGGCAGGCTGGAAGTCAACGCGGGCTGGGAAGTGCTTGAGGAGGTGCCGCCCGATTTGTACTCAATGGCGATACACATCGAAGACGAGGCAGGCAACTTCATCGCGGGCGTGGATAACGGTATGCCCGGTCATCAGTTTGGATGCGCCTACAATCAAATTCCCCTGCCGGACCTGCCATTGGGCACGTATCTGGTGCGATTTACGGTGTATAACTGGCAAACGGGCGGGCGCATCCGCAGTGAGGCACCCGCCGCCGACGGCGAGCGCCCCATTGTCACGACTTTTGATATGCCTTAACCGGCAAGCTGGCGAGCGGCCTGCGGCGCTT
>DAOTTY010000251.1:0-5776 GCA_034437575.1 Anaerolineae bacterium
TTTTTGGTGAATTTGCTCAGCCAACCTGTCCTCATTGGCTATGTGAACGCCGCCGCTATCATCATTGCCGTCAGCCAATTGCAACACCTGCTTGGCGTCAGCTTTGATAGCTCCCCGCTGCCGCACATTTTGCTGTGGCGCACGCTGCGTGCCCTGCCCCAAACCAACCCGGCTACGCTGCTTACCGGGGTAGGTGCGATTGGACTGCTGCTGGCCGTCCGTCATCGCCTGGACCCGCTGCTGGCGCGACTCAAGATGGGTGCAATGGCCCGGTTCACGCTCACGCGCAGCGGGCCGCTGTTGGCCGCGCTGCTGGGCACGCTGCTGGTTTATTTGCTGCAACTGGACACCATCGCCGATGTAGCTGTGGTAGGGGCCATTCCGCGTGGGTTGCCCGCGCTCACCTTTGGCTTTGACTGGACGCACTGGCAAACGCTGCTGCTGGGCGCGGTGGCCATAGCTTTCGTCGGCTTCATGGAAGACATCTCCACGGCCCGCTCGCTGCTGGACCAGCGCAACCAGACGCTCAACAGCAATCAGGAACTATTGGCGATGGGTGCGGCCAACATCGGTGCCGCGTTGACGGGTGGCCTGCCCGTCACCACGTCGATTAGCCGTTCAGCGGTCAATCACGCCGCCGGGGCTAAAACGGGGCTGGCGTCTATGATTGCGGCGGGGGTGCTGCTGCTCACGGTGCTGTTCCTAACGCCGGTGTTTTATTACCTGCCGCGCTCGGTGCTGGCCGCCATTATCCTCACCTCGGTGGTGAATCTGATTCGTCCGGGGGCGTTTGTACATCTGTGGCGCTACAGTCACACCGAAACGGCCATCGCGCTGGTAACGGTGATCGGGGTGTTCTTCTTCAACATCCAGTTTGGCATTTTAACCGGGGTCGCGCTGATGGTCGCGCTGTACATCTATCGCAGTGCCCGCCCACCCATCGTGGAACTGGGCAGGTGCGGTTACTCCACGCAGTATGATGATGTGCGTCACGAGGATGTGGTGCAGATTCCGCATGTGCTGATCCTCAAGATTGACGAAAGCCTGTACTTCGCCAACGCGCAGTATCTGGATCAATACCTGCGCGATGTGGTGGCCCAACGTGACGGCCTGACCGACCTTGTGCTAGAGTGCAGCGCTATCAATACCATTGACGCCAGTGCTGCCCAACTGCTGGTGGTGCTGGTACAAGACTTCCGCAATGTGAACCTGAATGTGTACATTGTGGGCCTTAAAAGCCGGGTGTACAGCAAGCTAGCCGTCGGCGATTTACAGTCACGCATGGGTGACGGGCACTTCTTCAAAACAACGCACGAGGCCATCCTCGCCACAAAGCAGCTTATTGACGACGAGCTGCCGATTTAGTGGCCTTACCTATTGCTGGGCACGCCAAGCCCTCACAGATACGTGAAGGGTATGCCCCTACGGCAAATCGTTAAACAGGCTCAGCGGCGCATAGACGATGCCCACCATACCCGGCCCCGTGTGCGCCCCTATCAACGGTGTAATGGCTGTATCTGGAACAAAGTGCGCGTCGAAGCGTTCGGCAAGCTGTTCGCGGGCAAACCTGACCAGGGCGGGGTTATCGGCGTGTTCCACCTGCAAGCGTAGGGGGGTCTCTTCACCCCATTCAGCAGCAATCACATCAATCTGGCGTAGAATCGCCTTCTTCATCGTGCGGACGCGAGCCACCGTTTCGACCTTACCTGCCGTACTTTTCACATTGAGCACGGGCTTGATGTTCATCATGCTGGCGGCAAACCCCTGAATGTGACTTACACGCCCGCCATGAACCAGATAACGGATTTGCTCCGGGCTGAAGATAACGGTTGTGGCCTGCGAAATCTGGTGAACGCGCTGGAGGATGTCTTCACGCTGCCAGCCTGCTTTGGCCGTGCGGGCGGCAGCCTCGACCATCCAGCCCAGCACACCGCTAACGTTGCGGCTGTCTACCACGGTGATGTCTGCCCCGATTTCCTCAATCACACGCATGGCACCCAGGCGGGCGGCGTTGTACGTCCCGCTGATGTCTGCTGACATGTGGATAGAGATAATGTCCGGGTCTTCAGCGGCGGCTTTGCGATAGACCTCGTAAAAATCTGCCGGGGATGGCTGTGAGGTGGTTGGGAAGGCCCCCGTTTCGCGCAGCAACTTGTAAAACGCATCGGGCGTGATGTCTGCTGCCCCCTGGTAGTCTCGCCCTTCCAATGAGATCGTCAACGGCACAATCTGAACATCCAGTTCGGCCAGGCACTCCGGCGCAATGTCCATGCCACTATCGGTCATAATTTTCATATTGATGACTCCTAAGCAATAAATTTTTCGTCATTTTAGCATAATGCAGATTATGAAAGATATTTTACAGCCTGGGGCCAAAAACTACACGGGTTTTCGTTAATCGATAAGGGTGCCTGGTTATGAACAACCTATGAGTGCGCCATCGGGGGAACCGGCGCGTGTACTACGCAGAGGACGTGTTGGAGTGTGACAGCATGATTGAGGTAGTCGTGGTAGCGGACGCGCAGATGCGCGTCCCACAGATCATTAAGTTTAGTACTTGTAGTGGCTCAGCAACCACCAATTGCCGCCCAGCATAGCGCTGAAAACAGCGAAAAGAACCGAATACAGGTTGAAATTCAGTGCTAAAAAGCCAATGGCCAGCACCGTCATAAAAATCCAAGCCAGGGCCAGGCCATCTACTAGGTTTAAGGCTTGCTGCCGGGAAATAGGTAAGCCGGGGTACAAACGCGGGAAAATGATCCAGCGGCTTATATCCAAAATGGAATGTCCTCCGTTATCTGGTGTTTATCTTACGTGTGTTATAACACAAGCGCCAGTGTTGGGTTGCGCTACTCCCCCAAATTTAGGGCAAAGGTTCTGGTTGACGGGCACAATCGTTGTACGGAGTGGCTAACCCGGCGTGCTACTTCATCCGGCGCAGCACAGACAGCACCTTCCCGCGAATCTGGCAGTCGGCGGCATCCACATAGATCGGGTCCATGTTGGGGTGGGCCGGTTGCAGCCGGATGCGGTTGTTTTCTGGAAAGAAGTATTTCAGCGTCGTCTCGCCTCGGTCTTGCAGCCATACGGCGACCATATCACCGGTGTAGGCAATCGTCTGCTTACGGAACAGCACAATATCGCCTTCGCTAATCATCGCGTCAATCATGCTGTCCCCCTGCACGCGCAGCGCAAACACCTCGCTGGGGTCCAGGCCATTGAGCATCATCGCGGTGACTTCGATCATATCGTCCTCGTCAACGTGATGGCCCACATCTTCCGGCACCAGCAGCGGCTCACCCGCAGCGATGTTCCCGATCAATGGCACCCCGCCCGCCACATTGACCGTCCGCACCCCGCTCGTTCGCTTGAACATGCGGTGGCTGCGGCTGTTGGGGATGGCCACCAGCAAGCGCACCCCACGAGAGACGCGCTGCTCACGATCCAGGTAGCCTTCTTCCACCAGTTTATTCAGGTTATAGTTGACCACAGACGTAGAGTTTGTTTCGGTGGCTTCACCGATTTCGCGGATGGTGGGGGGGTAGCTGTTTTCGGCGGTGTAGTTGTCAATGAAACGCAGGATTTTTCGCTGACGGGCAGACAGTTCGTCAAAAGGTTTCATCGGTTGTTTCCTTATTTGGTTACTTTCCTGGCAATGAACGCTCGTTCACCATCAGAGCGAACAGATTACATAAGGGTTGATACAAGGAACAGTCGTTCTAGCCCCAATATAACACAACCGTTCGTGAATTGTCCAATACAAAACCAATGCTGTGTTCTATATCTCCCCAACAGATTAACGCATTTGTTATACTAATCGGCGAAATCCAACGTAGCGACTCAGGTGCTAAACGCATCTTACGGCATCGCACCCGCCCTCACCCCCTAAATTCCCCTCTCGCACAGCTTCGCGGGGTGAAGGCTGAGTCGTTACAATCTAACACGCGCCTGTCATGAGACGCCCCACCACCGTTCGCGCTACAATAGTACCGTCACCCATAAGCACACAGGAGCCACCCCACATGCGTACCCTCCACCAAACCCTGCAAGATGCCGATGAAGCCATGCTCGTTTCTGTTGCTGCGGCGTGGGGCATTAAGCCAATTCCATCTGATAACACCGAACTCATCGACCTGCTGACCGATACGATGCTGGACGCCGCCAACGCAGAAAAAGTTTGGGCCACCCTCGCCGACGCGCAGCGGCAGGCGCTGCAAACCATCCTGGGCAACCCACAAAAGCGGATGCCCTGGCCCATGTTCGAGCGCCTGTTCGGGGACATCCGGCGCATGGGGCGTGGGGCCGTCGAGCGCGAACAACCCTACAAAAACCCGGAGAACGCAGCAGAAGCTCTGTTCTATCGTGGGCTGATTGCAGAGGCTTATGTGATGGGGGACAATGGCTCACAGGCGTTCGCATACATACCCGAAGATTTGATCTTTGTGCTGCCCGCCCACAAAACCGCTTACGACGACATCGAAGCGCCACCCGTCGAAATGGCCCCTATCGAACCGGGCAATGTCACCGAAACACGCCGTGCCGATACCGCCATCGTGGATGACATGACCGCGCTGCTGGCCTTTTTGCAGTTGCACGGCTCCCCGGTAGACGGCGACACCCTCGCCCCGGACGCGACGGCGGCGCTGCAAGCTCACCTGCTGACGAAGGGCGAAGCGCGGGTCGCTTTCATGCTCACAGTGGGTGTAAGCGCCGACCTCATCGACGTGCAGGGCGGGCGGGCGTATCCGCGCCGTGCCGATGCCCGCCGCTGGCTGACAGCCAACCGCAGTGAGCAAATCGAAGGGTTGGTACGGGCCTGGCTCAGCAGCGAGGTCTACCGCGAACTGTTCCATGTGCCCGGCCTCACCGCTGAGCGGGCCGAAGGCTATGACCCGCGTGCCGCCCGCCAGATGATGCTCGCCGCTGTGAAAGACGTGGCACCGCCGTCGGAGTGGTGGGACATGGACGAGTTCATCTATGCCGTGAAGCAGGCCAACCCGGATTTCCAGCGGCCCAATGGCGACTACGATAGCTGGTACATCCAGGACATGAGCGGCGAGTACGTTCATGGCTTCGATAGTTGGGATACCGTCGAAGGCGCGTTAATCGAATACCTCATCACCGGGCCGATGCACTGGCTGGGCCTGATGGACATCGCGCCGGAGGCAGCCCGACTGACGGCCTACGGGCGCGGTGTGGTTGGCGCGGCCAACTTCCCCAAAGTGGCGGATGACTCCGAACCGATCATCGTGGAAGACGACGGCACGCTGCTCGTCAGCCGCAAAGTGCCGCGCATTGATCGCTTTCAGGTGGCCCGGTTTACATCCTGGGAAGACGCGCCTGACCCGGCCAGCGGTGAGCCGTTTATTTATGTGATTGATGTGCCGGGGGTGCGCCGTGCGGACGCGCAGGGCATCAATACCGGGCACATCACGGCGTTTCTGTCGCGCTGGCTGGGTGATGACCCCATCCCGGAGCGCATCGGGCGAGTGTTGCGCTCCGCGCAAAGTGGCGCGGCGGCAGCGGCCACCCTGGAGCAAATGGTGGTGCTGCGGACGACATCTGAGCAGGTGCTGGACGACATCATGAACGCGCCCGCGCTGCGGCGCTATTTGGGGGCGCGGCTGGGGCCGATGGCGTGTGCTGTGCGCGCCGAGCAGTGGGACGGGTTGGCGGCGGCGCTCCGGGAGCAGGGGATTGAGGTAGAGGGGCGGTAGAGCATAGATACTGTCGAAGTTGTTCGCAGAACGGGTCAAAAAGTCCCTCTCCCTGGGGA
>DAOTTY010000252.1:0-10185 GCA_034437575.1 Anaerolineae bacterium
GCAAAGGCGGCGGCATGGGCGTTCAGGTCGGCACGCCACAGGTCAAGTGGGTAGGTCATGGCAGGTTATCCCTTAAGACCGTGTGGGGTGACGGTCAAACAAAACGCATGAAAGGCCTCCCCGCTGCGGACACATCGGTCTGGCACATGACACCGAGCGCTGCTCCAAGCCTCATGTTACTAAGATACCCTAACCCACTATTTCTACCAACAAAAGTAACGTAGCCTCTCTGAATTTGTCAGGCTTGCCCTAACCACCCTTTCGCCCGTTTTACCAGTTCCGCCTCACGCGGATAGATCGGCTCCACCGAAGGGCGTTCAGGGCAGCCGTGTGTAGTCTTCAGGGTATTCGACGCTGTTGGCCAGGTGACCTTTGAGTTGAGAAAGCAGTTCATCGACAGTCGTTTGGTGGGCTGGGTCTGCTGCCTGGTTTGCCCGTTCCACCGGATCAGTATCGCTTAAATAGAGGGCAACGTCTTCATCTTCCTCATCGGGTTGGCGACCATCAATACGACTGTTGAAATCGAGCCGGTATTGGTCGGTACGGATGCAACTGCGGCGGGGCCAACCACGCCCATCCGCGTAGCGCCCGTAAAACAGGTTCGAAAATGCGGTGCTATTTGGAAAGCCAAACCCGATTGTCCCGTAAACGGCTTGCGGCGCAGGGTCTGAAAACAGGTCACGCCCTTTGAACTGTGCTGGCGGGTCAATCCCAACCAGGGCAAATAGCGTTCGTGCAAGGTCAAGGCTTTCACACAAATCCCGACGAACCACCCCAGCGGGCAAAAACCCCGACCACTGCACAATGCGCGGCACGCGATGCGATTCTGGCGCGAATGTTTGCTTACCGTGGCGTCCGTCATCACCAAGCGAATTGCCGTGATCGGCATCGAATATGATGATGGTTTGTTCCAGTAAATTGCGTTGTTGCAGCGCATCCAAAATCTGCCCAACCTGTGCGTCCAGCCAGGATACTAGCCCATAATAATATGCCTGGGTGCGCTGGCGTTGGGCGGGTGTTAGTTGGTGAATGCCCGCAATGCGTGCAAACTGCTGCTCAAACACACTCAATCGCGGATTGATTTCACACGTGGGGTCGAACAAATCAGGATCGTACAGGCTGTCATAGGGCGGGGGCGGCAAGACCGGCGTGTGCGGTTGCAGGTACGACACCCGCATGAAGTACGGGGCCTCCGCCGTATCAATCCAGCGAATAGCGTTACGGGTGACGGTTCCAGCGGGATAGGGTAGGTCCGCAGGGAAACTGCCCCCCCAGATGATGTCTGCCCGTTCTGGCCCAGGTGGGCCAACATCACGCAGTTCGGCTGCACGCTGTTGGGCAAAAAAAGCATCCATACCCCCTCCCGCCGGGTCATGCACATCCCACTTGAGTATAGCGCGGTTGACGTGCGTCTTACCGAAGTTCACGGTTCGGTAGCCGTGCTGAGCAAAAACTTCTGGCAGCGTTTGCGGCACAGGGTTTAGCACAAAGTTGGGCCATGTGGCTTCGTTGTGATACACACCCGTCGCTGACGGGTACAAACCTGTGAGCACACTCGTGCGGGACGCGACACAGACGGGGGAATTACAGTAGCACCGCTCAAACAAGCTACCCTCCGCTGCGATAGAATCAATGTGCGGGGTTTGCGGTGCGAATTGCCGATTGCCATAACAGCCCAGCGCATCCGCACGCAGCTCATCACAGTAAATCCAGATGATGTTTGGCCTATGCATATTTGATGATGGCTCAAGCATTCGCTTCGGCCTCTGTAACCGATACCTGTGGATTGCCGGGGCGCACGGGCGCATCTTCGATGGTAGGGGCGGTTTCGCCAGCAGCAGTCATCCGATCAAGCAGGCGATGGCGCAAGATGTTGCTCACTTCGCGGTGGGTTTCTAGCCCTGCCAGGTTGTTCAGTTCGTATGGGTCTGCCAGAAGGTCATACAAGTAGGTTTCCGTGTAGGTATCACTACCACTGACCTCGTAGCCATCCAAGCCCTGTGCTACAACACCGTACTTCCAACGCTGCGTTCGGATGCCACGCCCAACCTCAGCCTCACTCACCTGGACGAAGAGATCATCTGGCCATTCCACAGGCTCCTGGCGCAGCAGCGGTAGGAGCGAACACCCCTGCATCTGGTCGGGTACCGGCAGGCCCGCAGCGTCTAGCAAGGTAGGCGGGATGTCAATCAGACTGAATAGCTGCTGCACCTGTCCGCCTCCATCGAAGCCCGGCCCCTGGAAGGCAGTGGGAACTCGGATTGAACTCTCGTGGATGGATCGCTTGTATTCATCGTTGCGTGTCATGAAGTGATTGCCGTGATCTGCCGTAAACAGCACGATGGTATTATCCGTCAGGCTCAGGCTTTTGAGCGCATCCAGCAGCCTGCCAAACGCTTCGTCAATGCGTTTCACCATCCCCAGATAGCCTCCCATCTGCCTGTGAGCATTACCCTCAAGGGCGGCGAGGTCGGTAGGCATCCAGGTGCTATCATAACGATTCTGATAAACGTCCGGTGGTGGGTAATCATCCCGCCGGTTTTGTTGGTGCGGCTCGACTAATGAAAGGAAGAGAAAGAATGGATTATCCTTGTTACTGTCTATGTACCGTATGGCTGCGTCCGTGAGCGCGTCCACCCGGTAGCCAGGAAGGTGAATAGGCTGGTCGTCATTATCGTAAACGGTTGTTTGGTAGGCATCCGATGTGAACTCCAGGATGTTTGACGCCAACCAGTACTCATAGCCGCCGCGCCCTGCTGCTGGCACTGGCGCATGCTCGTCGGCGGCCAGGTGCCACTTGCCGATGTAACCCGTTTCATATCCTGCATCTCTAAAGGAGTGACCCAGCGTTTGGGCATCTTCCGGCAGGGCGACGCCATTCTTAAAGCATCCGGTTTGGGTGGCGTACATTCCGGTTTGCAGGCAGGAACGAGCCGGACCGCACACGGGTTGGCACGAAAACGAGTGTTTAACGTGCGTTCCTGCCTGGGCCACCCGGTCAAAGTTTGGCGTGAGTTGCAGCGGGTTGCCGTGAACACCTGTGGTATCCCAGCGCTGCTGGTCGGTAAAAAAGACAACGACGTTCGGTTTTTGTGTTTTCATAACGATTGTAAGGCCCTATTCGTACAGGTGGCAGGCGACCCACTGTCCCTGCGCGTAGGATTTCAACTCAGGTTCTACCTCATAACACACGTCCATGACGTGCTGGCAGCGTGTGCAAAAGTTACAGCCCTTGGGCGGGTTGGCCGCACTGGGAACTTCCCCCTGGGCCAATTCCTCAAGCGGGGCCAATTCCTCATCCGGGTTGGGCGTGGGCACAGCATTGAGCAGTGCCTGGGTGTACGGATGCATCGCGCCCTCAGTGACGGCATCACACCGCCCATATTCCACAATTTTGCCCAGGTACATCACGGCGATTTCGTCGCTGATGTGTTGCACCATTGCTAAGTCGTGGGCGATGAACAGATAGGTAAGGCCCAACCGCTCGCGCAGGTCGATAAACAGGTTGACGACCTGTGCCTGAATCGACACATCCAGCGCGGCGATTGGCTCATCGCAGACGATAAATAAGGGATCGACTGCCAGTGCCCGCGCTATGCCAATCCGCTGGCGCTGCCCGCCAGAAAACTGACCGGGGTAGCGGTTAGATGCGGCGGGGTCTAACCCAACTGCCTCCATCAAATCGTAAACACGTTCCTCTCGCTCTGCCACAGTGTTGAACAGCCGGTGGACAAGAAGCGGTTCCATAATCAGTTCTTTGGCGGTCATCCGCTCGTTGAGCGACGAGAACGGGTCTTGATACACCATTTGGAACTTGCGACGTTCCCGACGCAGCGCGTCCCCCTTCAGTTGCGTCATGTCGCGCCCCTCGAACAGGACTTCGCCGCTTGTCGGGCGAATTAATTGCAAGATCGCCTGTCCAGTGGTGGATTTACCGCACCCAGATTCACCGACCAACCCCAGGGTCGTTCCGCGCTGAATGTCCAGCGATACGCCATCAACCGCCCTTACAGCACCGACCTGCCGCTTGACGAACAGACCACGCTTGATCGGAAAGTGAACCTTCAGGTCTGTGACGCGCACCAGAGGATGCTGTGCTGTTTGCACTGTCATGTAACTGTCCCATTTTTCTGCGTCTTTTTTGCGGTGACTGGCTCGCTTGTGTCTACCCAACATGCTTTGCTGTGGTTGGGGGTAACGCGGGTTAAGGGCGGGTTATCTGTCTTGCAGCTTTGGATGCGGAAGCCGCAGCGGTCGTAGAAAGCACAACCTGGTGGCAGGTTGGTCAGGCTGGGCGGCGCACCCTCAATGGATTTTAAGTGCCCGCTTTGCCGTGCGTTCATCGTCGGCAGTGAGGCTAACAGCCCAAGTGAATACGGGTGGCGCGGGTCGCGGTAGAATTCACGAACCCCTGCCGCCTCTACAATCTGCCCGGCGTACATCACGATAACACGATCCACCAGTTTAGAGACGACGCCCAGGTCGTGCGTAATCCAGATAATCGACATGTCAATTTCGTTGCGTAGCTGCTTCACCAGCCGCAGGATTTGCGCTTGAACAGTTACATCCAGGGCCGTCGTTGGCTCGTCGGCAATGAGCAACTTGGGGTTGCAGCTAATGCCAATGGCAATCATCACACGCTGGCGCATCCCGCCAGAAAACTCGAACGGATAGTTGTTCAGGCGCTCTTGCGGAGCGGGAATGCCCACCAGCTTCAATAGGTCGATGGCGCGATTGCGGGCCTGCTGCGCGGTGAGACGCTGATGGATTTGCAGCGCTTCGGTGATTTGCCGTCCGATGGGTATGATCGGGTTTAGTGAGGAAAGTGGGTCTTGGAAAATCATGCCGATTTCGTTGCCCCGAATGTGACGAAGCTGCCGCTTGTTCATCTGGAGCATGTCGCGTCCCTCAAACAGCACCTCACCCTGCGGGATGCGGGCTGGTGGCATAGGAAGCAACTTTTGCAGTGCCAGCACGCTAACACTCTTGCCAGAGCCACTCTCCCCGACGATGGCTAGCACTTCCCCCTTTTCCAACTCATAGGAGATTCCGTTGACCGCCTGAACGACGCCCTGCTTGGTGTTGAACGTCACATGCAGGTTCTTGACTTCGAGTAGTGGCGACATAGCGGTATTCCCTAGTGAGCAGATTTGTATGGATCAAGGATGTCGCGCAGCGTATCGGTGATGTTGTTGAGGCCAAACAGCAATAGGGATAGCGCAACACCTGGGAAAAGACTGTACCACCACGCATTTCGCAGGAAGCCGCGCCCCTCGCTGAGCATGCGGCCCCACGATGGATCGGGCGGTTGAATACCCAGGCCGAGGAAGGACAGCGCGGATTCAACCAACACAGCGAAAGCCATTGCCAAACTGATTTCGACAAGAATCGGCCCGAGAATATTTGGCAGAATATGACGGGTGATAATCCGCCAATTGCTAGAGCCAATGCAGCGGGCATTCGACACATAGGGGGCTTCTCGTTCGACCAGCACGCTGCCGCGCACAAGCCGAGCAAATCGTGGGATATTGAGGATAGCAATGGCGTAGGCAACGTTAATCGCATCCGTGCCAATAATCACAATAATGGCAATACCGACCAATATCGCAGGGAAAGCCAACAGGACATCTGTGAAGCGCATAATGATGGTGTCTGCCCAGCCGCCGAAGTGCCCAGCGATCACACCGAAGAAAATGCCAACCGACGCCCCCAGCCCCACCGAAACAGCGGCAACCACCAGCGAGGTGCGTGCGCCGTAAATCAGCCTGCTGAAGATGTCACGGCCAAATTCGTCGGTTCCTAGCAAATAGCCCTGACTGGGCGCAAGGAGTTCATCACCCCAAAACTGCTCGATTGGATCGTGGGGTGCGAACAACGGTGCGAACACGGCAAGGATGACGAGCACCGCAACAATAGTAGATCCCAGCAGGCCCATTGGCTTTGAAAGCAACTGCCGCAGGACGCGCAGTGCTTGATTTTGTTTAGGTGGGATGCGCCGCGTCGCCGCATCCAGGCTCTGTTTTACAAGTGTCATACGTTACTCTCCAGCCGAACACGCGGGTCTACAATGCCATAGGCTACATCAGTGAGCAGATTGACAACCACGAAGAACACCGCCATGACGAGGAAAACGCCCTGCGCGAGGGTGTAATCTCGCGTATTGATCGCATCCAGCAGCATACGGCCTAGCCCCGGCCAGGCAAACACGCTTTCCACAATGACAGCACCACCCAGTAGACGCCCCAGCGTCAGTCCCAAGATAGTCAGAATCGGAATGAAAGCATTGGGGAAGGCGTGAATCCAAACCACACTCCACTCACGCACGCCCTTCGCACGGGCCGTGCGTAGATAGCTCATATTGAGGATGTCTAACAGGGCGGAGCGCACGTAGCGAAACATGACGTTGCCCTCACGTATGCCGAGAATAATGGCCGGTAGGATAAGGGTACGCAGCGCGGCGACGGGGTCGTCAGCAAAGCTCACGCGCCCCCCAGGTGGCAGCAAATCCAGGCTGACAGCGAAGAACATAATAAAGAGGATCGCCATCCAGAAGTTGGGTACAGAAATCAACAGCGAATTGACCGAGTTGATGGTATGACCGACCCAGTGATCGCTGAGTACCGCGGCCATCACACCAAACGGCACGGAAATCAACAGCGCCACGACGATGCCAGCCGTTGCAAGTTGGAACGTGGCTGGAATGCGCTGCGAAACCAATTCGAGCACCGAGCGGCCCGTCCGGTAGGATGTGCCAAGATCACCCTGAAGCAGATTCCCAACCCAGATGCCGTACTGAATGTAAAGAGGGCGATCCAGCCCCATTTCTGCTCTGACGGCCTCAATCTCCTCTTCAGTGGCGTCGGACCCTGCGGTCATTTCTGCCGGATCACCCGGAATCAGGTGAAGGAGTAAAAAAATAAACACCGTTGACGCCAGTAAAACCGGAATGGCCTGTAAAACCCGGTAAACAATATAGCGCAGCATTATTTTAATTACCTTGTTTTAGTTAGAGGCGTGCCAGATTAACTCCTGGCACGCCAGCACGCAAAGCATTCTTAGCTGTCCAGGCTCATCTCGCTGTACAGCGGCCAGTCGAATGTGTTGTAGACCAGTCCCTGAACGCCACCATTCGTCACCCAGAATGAGGGCTTGCTGGTGTAATTCATGACGAAACACTCATCTAAGATAAGTTCTGTCACCTGATTGTAGAGGTCAGCTTGCTCCTCTTGAGCTGTCGATACCAGAATTGCGTCAATCAACCGCTGATATTCCTCAGACTCGAAGTGGGAGCCGTTATCCGGCATGCGGTAGGGTTTGTTGTTCAGCAGCAGCGTCCCTGGAGACAAATTGCTGTTACCGTGCTGACCAATCCACAGTTCCTTGAACTCCCCTGTTCGGTTGAAATCCATCCAGTCTGCGGGGTCCAGCGGCTCCAACGTCAGGTTCACACCGATCTGCGCGAACGCATCCTGCATAAACACAGCCATTGCCTCGTCCTCAGCAAAGGCAAGGTCATACTGCAAGATGAGTTCGACACCTGGCTCAACACCGGCTTCCTCCATCAGTGACCGGGCACGATCTAGGTCTAGCCGGTAGCGCTGATCCTGTTCAGTGTCAAAGGCCGGGGAACTGGGTGCCCACGGGATGCAAGTGGCCGGAACCAACCCAAGCTTGTATACATTCGCAAACCGCTCACGCGGGATGGCATAGTTCAACGCCTGACGGAACAGCTTATTGTCCAGGGGCGCTTTGTCTACGCGGCAACCGAGGTACGTTTTGAGGTACTGGCTTAAACTGGGGATTACTTCGACGCTTTCGTCGCGTTGTAGGGACTCCAGTTCCTGATAAGACGGATTGAGGATCATATCTGCCGAACCCGCTTGCAGGTTGAGGAGCATCGCCTCCTGATCGGGTACGACCAGGATTTCAATGGACTCAATGGCTGGTGTTTCTCCCCAATAGTCGGCGTTACGGTCAAATACGACGCGGTTACCAGGGTCCCACTCGCGTAATACAAACGGACCTGTGCCCACATAAGCTTCTCCGACCTCCAGGGCATTAATAGATTCAGGATCCATGATATTGAAGGTGTCTAGCGAGTCGAAGAAGATAGAGGTTGGGTTTTCCAGCCGGATGACGAGGGTGTGCGTATCCGTAGCCTCGAACTCGGTGAACAGCAAGAATGGCCCGCGCAGCTGCGATGCAGTCGCTGGGTCGCGGACGCGCTCAATGTTCCACACAACCGCCTCTGCGGTGAGTGGGTTACCTGTGTGGAACACAACATCGTCACGAAGCTGGAACGTGATTTCTGTAAAATCCTCGTTCCACTCCCAGGACTGCGCGAGATGAGGCTGCGGTTGCAGTTCTTCATTGTAGCGGATGAGTGTGTCCATCGCGGCCTGATAGATCAAGCTACCGTTGACCGTCTGATTGTGAGGGTTGTCCAGCGGGGGCGGCACAACCGTAGCGATCCGCAACGTGCCCGTCTCCTGGAACATGGCAGCGGCCTGTGCCAAATTGTAACGGCGGCTGGTGGCAGCACCGGAGAATGCAAGTACGCTGCCAACTCCCAACCCTTTAAGAAAATTACGACGAGAAAGCCTTTTGTGTTGCTTCATGCTGATACCTTTCTTGTAATAAAAGTAGTTCTGTAATTAATCAAGAGGAGTACCCCCTTGGCATTACGCAGATTCGCGTATTTTCAATTCCCACTGGCGCACCAGATAACGCCCAGCGATAGGCTCATCAGTTGTCAACCGGCTAAACAGCAGGTCAATCACATCATTTACGCTGCGTGATATAGGGCCGATGGTTGTCAATGCTGGGCTACTCAGCTCACCCTCCAGAATGTCCCCGGCACCCACAACAGCAACATCCGTTGGCACACGCAGTCCAGCATCACGCACGGCATGAATTGCACTCAGAGCAGCAACGTCTGTGCAGGCAATGATGGCAGTGGGCCGAGATGTTGCTCGCAAGATGTCCGCTGTTTGCTGGTACGCTTCTTCACGAGTGGCGGCCCCGTTCGTTACTAGGACTTTATTTGTGGGTAGCCCACACGCCTCAAATGTTTCCATGTAAATTTTGTACCGTGAATGAAACGTGTTCTTGCCCACCTTTAACGGCAGCAAGGCAATGCACTTGTGACCCTGGTTTATTAGGTGGGTGACAGCATCCTGGATGGCTTCAAAGCTCGTGTTAGCGACCACATCGAAGTAGTCTCCTTGCAATAAGTTGCCGAGGGCTACGACGGCTGCCCCCGACTTCCCAAGCGTTTCTAGCGGTTCAGTAAGCGATTGATCGACTTCGCGTTCTAGCAGCATCACCATGCCATCGGCCAATCCGCTTTGCATCTGCCGCACGACCCGTATTTCACCATCTGTGTCGCGGCTAATTGTCAGGATGAGTTGAAAGCCACGATCTTCAGCAGCATCTTGCAAAGCGCTGGCCAGTTGATCGTACTTGGGTACCCCAATCCGCGGCAGGGAAAGGCAAATGCGCTCTGTCGTACTCCGTCGCAGCGTTCGAGCTGAGACGTTAGGCACATAGTTCAAATATTCCGCGGCGGCCAGTACGCGCTGACGTGTTTCAGGGCTGATGCGGTCAGGGCCATTTTTACGCCCGTTAAGGACATATGACACAGTGACCGATGAGACACCAGCCCTGTACGCAACATCTTTAAGGGTTGTACGCTTGTTTGCAGCCATTAGGTTTATCGTTTAACCCACACTGTTAAAGTATATGGGGTCTTTCTCGTGCTGTCAACAAACTCAGGGAGCACCGCAGGGCTATTGCAAAGTCAAGTTTTCACATCGCGGGGACGCTGTCCCCGCACCCCTGCAAAGGGTTGGCACCCTTTGAACCCGTGTTTTCGGACGCAAAGCGTCCGAAAAGGCAAATTTTTGTTCACTTTTTTCAAAAATTGGCAGGTTTGGGGGTCAGGGCAGCAGCCGCGCCACGCGCTCAATAATGGCCTCAGCCACGCGGGCTTTGCTTTGCAGGTCGAGCATTTCCGGTTCTGCGCCCTGATGCAGTATCGTCACGCGGTTGCTATCCACATGGAACCCGGCGTCCGGGGCGCTGATGTCATTGGCCACGAGTAGATCGACGCCTTTGCGTTTTAGCTTACCCTGCGCGTTTTCCAGCAGGTTTTCACTCTCTGCGGCGAACCCGACCACCACCTTT
>DAOTTY010000253.1:0-2310 GCA_034437575.1 Anaerolineae bacterium
GAGCAGTTCGGCCTCACCCGTGAGCGCATCCGGCAAATTGAAGGGCGGGCACTGCGCCGCTTGCGTCATCCACGCCGCAGCCGCCAGCTTAAAGGCTACTTAGACGAATAGACCTTGTAAATTTGCGAAGACAACAAAACACCCGATGCCGCGCTCAGTGCGCGGTGTTTTTATTTGTGCTTTGGCCTGCCCCACGCAGCACTCATCGCACCCTTGAGGGCCGCGTCAAAGGCGTGTTCGGGCTTGGAGCGTTGTGGCTTTTCGGGGAGAATTCAGCCACTTGGGACGCCCCAAAACGCATCATCTGCCATTGGAGACAAAACATAACATGCCCCAACACGCCATCTGGAACCGGTTGCAACACCCACTGCTGGGTGCCCTGGTGATTTTTGTCGTCGCGTTTGCCCCGCTGCTGGCTGCCAGCCCCGCTATCCAGACGGACGAGGAAGAACATTGGCGGCACCGCACCACCTTCTTCCTGAGTGCGCTGTCGTTCCGGCACTTCCATGACACCGCCCAAACCGAACACCCCGGCATCACGGTGGTGTGGCTGGCCGGGGCCGCGCAAACGGGGTTCAACGCGACCGATCAGCCGCCGCTTGCGCTGGTGGACTATATGCAAGTGCTGCGCTTCCCGGTCAAGCTGGTCAATGCGCTGACCGTCGCGCTGGGTTTTTGGGTGTTGGGGCGGGTGTTCGGCTGGCGGCTGGCGTGGTGGGCGGCGCTGCTGTGGGCCACTGCGCCGTATCTGCGGTGGCACATGCGCCTGATCCACATCGACGCGCTGACCACTAACTTCATGATGCTGTCTTTTGGGCTGCTGCTGCTTGGCTTTGGCATGGCGCACGCTGATAGCGACCGCAACACGCCGCCGGTACGCTGGTGGGCGCTCGTCGCCGCCGGGATTGCGGGCGGGCTGGCCGCCCTGACGCGCTTTTCGTCGTTTTATCTGTTGGGCATGGCCGGGCTGCTGGCGCTCATCAACGGGTGGGCGTGGCGCGAGCAGGTGAATGGGCGGGTGTTTTTCCAGCGGATGGCCGCGCCTGTGGTCGTGTTCACGCTGGCGATTGCCGCCACCTGGACTGCGCTTTACCCGGCCATGTGGACGAACCCGGTGGCTGTGTATGAGCAAACCCTGCGCGGCGTCGATAACGCCCTGAGCAACCACAACTCGTTTTTCCTGGGCCAGCCTACGCCAAGCCCCGGCCCGGCCTTCTACCCGGTGGCGCTGCTGTTCCGTATGACGCCGTTTGCGCTGGTGGGCGTGCTGCTGGCCGTGGTTGCTGCGGTGCGCGGCGCGTTGCGAGGGCAGTGGCGGGCGTGGCTGGCCGTGCTGCTGTATGTGGGCATTTACCTGCTGTTTTTAACGTTGCAGTCCAAAAAGTTTGACCGCTACGCGCTTACAGTGTACCCGGCACTGCACATGTTGGCGGCGGCGGGCTGGCTGTGGCTGGCGGGCATCATTCGGCGGCGCTGGTCGGTATTCAACCGGGGGGTGACGCGGGCGGCAGTCGGGGTGGGGGTGGCTGCGCTGCTAATCGGCTTCCCGCTGTTGTGGCTGCGGGCGGAGTATGCCTACATCAACCCGGTGGCGGGCGGCCCCCGCGCCGAGCGCACCCTGATGATCGGCGGTGGCGAGGGGCTGAACCTCATTGGCGGCTTTGTGGATCAACTGAGCGATGACGAGCGCTGCGGTAAAATCTTTGCGTCGTCCTACCCGCATGTGATGGAGCATTACCTGCCGTGTGGGCGCGTGTGGCATGTATGGCACCTGAACCCGGTCGTCATTGAAAATGCGGACTACGTGGTGAATTACATTAACTTTCGGCAGCGTGAGCCACGTGCCCAGGAACGGCTGGCCGGACTGACGCCGATTTACACTGCCGGGGTCAACGGGGTAACGTTCATCGAAGTGTACGACGGCGACGCCGTGCGACAGGCCAACGCGGCATGGCTGCTCACTGCCGCACCGGACGAAAACTCACGCATTACAGACGACCCACCGCCTACGCCTTAGCACGTCCGGGGCTTTTGCAAAGTTGCATGGCTGGTCGTTGGGCGCTGCCCAAACCCGTCACTTTTTGCAAAAAGTGAACAAAAACGGTAACTGCTCAGGCACCAGGTGCCGCTGTTTAAGCCCCTCTCCCAGGGCCACAGGCCCGTTCGGGAGAGGGGTTGGGGTGAGGGCCGAGTAGTTACACAATCTGTGCAAAATGACCCGATCATTACTGCCGTGAGGGGACTTCTTCCAATGGCCTATTTGAACACCAATGAGCGCAATCAGCTCAAGCAAGAACTTGACGCCCTTAA
>DAOTTY010000254.1:0-29237 GCA_034437575.1 Anaerolineae bacterium
AGTTGCCGGCGGCAGTTGGCTGCTGTGGCAGCAGCTCACCGGCGAAGTGTGGGCCTGGGCCGCGCACATCCCCTACGGCGCTTACATCCTGGCAGTGATGGCCGCTGCCCTGCTGCTGCCGGGGCATCCCCACCGTATCCCCGCTGTGCTGACCGGGCTGTGGGCCGGGCTGGCGGCTGTTCTGATTGCCGGGGCTTATGTGCCGTCCGGGTGGGTGTTGTGGAACCGCCTGCTGCTGCTGACCCTGCTTGTCGTGCTAACGGTGGGGCTGGGGCCGCGCTACCGCCGCACATATCTAACCTTTCCGCTGGCCAGGGCGCTGACGGTGTGCGTGGCCTTTGCCCTGACCGTGTTCCTGACGTATGCGGTGGATCGGGGCATCGGCGCAGCGACAGGTGCGCGGCAGCCGGGCGGCCTGATCTTCCCGCGTAACAGCACAACCACCTACCACACCATAGAGTTCCAGCACCGTGTACACATTAACCGCTATGGCTTTCGTGGCCCCGATTTTAACCTGACTGCCGCTGTAGACTGCCGCGTGATGCTCGTGGGGGATTCGTTCACGTATGGGTGGGGCGTTGATTACAAGCAAACGTGGGGGCATTTGCTGCAAACCCGCCTGCAAAATGCGGGCATCACTGCGCAGGTATTTAACCTGGGCGCGCCGGGGGCCAACGTGGCGGACTACGCCAAAATCGCGGAACTGGCCGCACCCCTGTTGCAGCCGGATGTGGTGCTGGTAGGCGTGTTGCAGGGCGATGATATGCGGCAGGTATCCCGCGAGGACGCGCCGTTCCCGCGCCCGCTAACGTTCGGTGATGACGTGCAGCCGTCCCCGCTGACGGAGTTTATGGCGTTTCACTATCCGTTTGTGGCCAAGTGGACGGTGCTATCGCACGCATCAGCGGGGAGTGTGCGCCGCAACTGGCAGGCAACTGCCGCCGGGTTCAGGGCCATCTACGCCCACAACCCCGATCAAACCCGCCGCTACAATGCCCTGCCCGCCACCGTGCGCGAGGGCTTCACAGATGGGCGCATCAGCCCGCACATGATTCACTTTGCCGTCACTACGCCGGATTACTGGGCGTGGCCGCTGCAAGACCCGGCCACCCTTACCCCCTACATTGACCAGATAGCCGACGATTTCACGGCCATCGGTGAGGCCGCCCCGCACAGTGATGTGATCGTGCTGTCTGTGCCGTATGGGGCCTACACGCAGGAAGACGCCCGCACCAACCTGATGCAGTTGGGGTTTATCCTGCCGCCGGAGATAACGTCTAGTGCGCTGGTGGATGACGCCATTCAGCAGGCGACCGCCGCCGCTGGACTACCCTTTGTGACTGTAACGGATATATTCCGCGAGCATGATGCACTGGCGTTTTACCCCGTTGACGGTCACTTCAACACGGCGGGCAACCGCCTGTTCGCGCAGGCCGTCGCGCCGCAGGTGATACCCCATTGTACAGGCTGACACATTGCACGTTATCCTGGGCGCTATCAGCCCTGTGAATACCCCCTGCTATGCGTCAGCCTGGGGGTTATAGTGAGGTCATACGTTAACCCAACCCGGAGACACCCCCCATGAGTGAACAGAACGACATCCGTGCCAAAGTTCAGCAGCAGTTCGGCACGCACGCCCAGAACTATGTCACGAGCCAGGTTCACGCCACCGGCACTGACCTGGACATCATGCTGCGCTTTGCAAACCCACAGCCCCACCATGTCGCCCTGGACGTTGCCACGGGCGGCGGTCACACGGCCCTCAAGCTGGCCCCGCATGTGAAGTCCGTCGTCGCCACAGACATCACCCAGCCGATGCTGGACGCCGCCGAAGCGTTCATCACCCCCCAGGCCGATAACATCACCTTTCAGATTGCCGACGCGGAAAGCCTACCCTTTGAAGATGCAACGTTCGATGTTGTCACCTGCCGCATTGCGGCGCATCACTTCCCCGATGTGTTCAGGTTTGGGTTGGAAGCGGCGCGAGTGCTGAAGCCGGGGGGCGTACTGGTGGTGCAAGATCATGACGCGCCAACCGAAGACCGCGCCGCCCGCTACATGGACGCTTTTGAACGCCTGCGCGATCCGTCGCATGTGCGAATTTACTCTGAGGCGGAGTGGCGCAGCACGTTCCTGGACGCGCAACTGGAGATCGAGCAGTTAGATACCAACTTTACCCATGATGCGGCGTTCATCCCCTGGGCGGAGCGCATGGGCTGCACGCCGCAGGTCATCGAAAAGCTGACGATCATGATGGCCCAGGCCCCGGATGCAGTCAAAACGTGGCTGGAACCCCGCGCCGTTGGCACGCCCGACGCAGCCTTCACGCATCGTTATGTCATCATCAGTGGCCGCAAGCCCGCCTAGCCGCTTGCTTTACCCTCGGCCTCGTCAAACAGCGCTTGCGTGAGTGCGTCCGTGTCGTGAACGAGGTTGCCCGCGCTGTCGGTATAGCCGAACATGGTCAGGTGCAGCGCATACGCCCGCAGCACGTCCGGGGTGCGCTGTGCCTCATCACTGAGCAGCGTTTCGTAGGCAACTTGCATCACAGGCGGCGGCAGCACATGGCCTGTGTCCAGCCGGATGAGCGCCCGCAGCGTGACGGAGCTATCACAGGCGGTAACGGCGGCAGTCAACTGTTGGGCTGCCGCCGGGTAGCGCTGATGCGCCCTGGTTTGCAGCGGGCGCTTACGCATGTCGATGACCTCGCGGGCCAGATCAAGCAGCGCGTCATCCATAGCCGTTAGCGGCCCGTCCAGTCACGCAAATACAGGAAGTCGTGGCCGATGGAGCGCTTGCTCACTTTGGCGACGTTGGGCATCGTCCGCTTATAGTGATTGGCCTTCACCCGCCGCCACACATTTTCCACAAAGTCGCGGCTAAAGCCCTCGGCAATCACCTCATCTACCGTGTAGCGCTCGTCTACCAGCAAATACAACACTTGATCGACGGCATCATAGGTGAAGCCAAGTTCGCCCTCGTCCGTTTGGCCTTCCCACAGGTCGGCGCTCGGCGGCTTGGTAATCACACTGTTTGGCACGCCCAGGTGGTAGGCCATTTGCCGCACCTGATGCTTGTACAGGTCGGCAATCGGCTGCATGGCTACGCCGCTGTCACCGTAAATGGTGGAGTAGCCCAGTAAGAACTCGGTTTTGTTGCTGGTGCCCATCACCAGCCCGCCCCAATCCACCGATTGATCGTACAGCACAATCATGCGCATACGGGCCATGATGTTGCCCTTGCGGTTATTGCTCATATCGGGGAAGCGATTAATGAGCGGGTCTACCATGTCGGTGATTTCAACCGTTTTGGTGGGCAGGCCCAGGTCGTCAATGATGGCCTGCGCGTCACTCAGGCTGTCCTCGGCTGAGGTGCGGTAGGGCATCCGCACGACCAGCACATTTTTTGGCCCCAGCGCCCGCGCCGACAGGTACGCCGACAGCGCCGAGTCAATGCCACCAGACAGGCCCAGGACGGCGCGGCTGAGGCCCGCTTTGCCCACCTGGTCGTGAATGAACCCGGTCAGGATGCGCTCGGTCAGGTGGGTGTTAATATCCAGGCGGGGCAGTACGTGTTCAGGAATTCTATCGACGGAAACCATTGCTGATGACTCCTTGCTTGGCGGGCTGGCGGGTGGGTGTGGCGCGTTCTTCCAGGATGCGGTTGAGTTCGGTTTGCACCAGGGCGGGGCGCTCATCGCGCAGCAGCGGCACCCGGCTGCGCGTGCGGTGAAGCTGGTTCAGGTCGATTTCCTGCACGATGAGCGCTTCCTCGAAGTACAGCCCGTGCGTGATGAACTCGCCTTCCGGGTTCGCCACAGACGACCCGCCCCAGAAGCTCTTGCCGTCTTCATAGCCCACGCGGTTGCAGTGAACCACATACGACGTTAGGCTGCTGGCATACGACTGGTTCATCAGTTCCACCCAGCGCGACGACGTGAGGCGGCCCTGCTCACCAGCACTAACGCCCCGGCTGGGGCTGCAACTGTGCAGCAGCAAGATGTCGGCTCCGTCCATCCACAGCACATACGGCGCAGACATATGCCAGAAGTCTTCACAGATCAACATGCCCACGCGCCCGAAGCGCGTGTCAAACGCCCGCAGGTGTTGGCCCGCATCGAAGTAGCGTCCGTCGTCAAACAGGGTGTAGGTGGGCAGGTAAATTTTGTGGTGGATGTGAACCACCTCCCCGCCAGAAAGGTAGGCCGCCGCGATGTAAAAGCGGTTGCGCTCATCTTCGCGCACAAAGCCGACCATGATGTCTAGCTGGTGGCTGGCGTTTAGCAGGTGCGCGAACACCGGGTCACTCGCCTGTGCCCGAATGGCTAACTCCGGCACCATATCCATCACCTGATAGCCCGTCAGCGACATCTCCGGGAAGACGAGTAAGTCAACACCTTGCGCTGCCGCGTCTTCCACATAGGCGAGGTGTTTTTCAAGGTTTGCCTGTAAATTGCCCAGCTTGGGGTAAATTTGCGCCAGGCCGACTGTCATTTTCATAGAATATAAACTCTCTGCATTGTTCTGAATGGTTGCATTGTAACGCACCGGGCTGAACAACGGCTGAATTTGGTCTTAAATTGTGTCAGCCTGATGAACGCGCTCAATCGACAGGAAGCGGTGGGCGTGCAGGGTGCGGTACAGGCGGTAGGTTGCACCGGGAGTAAACGCCTTGAATGTGTCTACGTCGGTTGGCACTTCGACGGCATCTCCAATGCGGATGCTGGCCGCCTGTGCCCGCCCAAGCTGGCGCACCACATGCTGTGCTTCGCCCTCCACCGTATCCACCTCGCCCGTCCGCAGGTCATACCCGGAGCGCACCCAGTTGACGCCGAACAGCCCCACTACCCCGGTGTTACATCCGGCCAGCAGCACGCCCAACACCTGCAAAATCGGGTTGCCCCGCTGGATGCCGTAAAACAGCATGACACCTGTTCCCAGCGTAAACACCACCGCAATCACACCGCCCAGGATCGCGTTCTTGCGGCGGTCAAGCCACAGGTAGTCACGCTGGTGATCGCTCAGTTGGCCTGCACGATTGGCCTGCAAATCGGCCTCGGTAAAGCGCAGCCCCTCCATGAGGACAGCTTGCGGGTTGGCGGCGGTTGGTTGTGCGAAGGTCATGGACTGCGTTCCTCTAGCGTTGAATAGCGCAGCCCATGTTGCCGCATCACCCCGCAACTTGCAACGGGGTTAGCGCTGTGTCGCCGCCAGCAGCCGCCACCCCACCGGCAGCAGCGCCGCTGCCAGCACAATTTTAAGCACATCCCCCACGATAAACGGCACCAGGCCGCCCGTTAGGGCTGCGTCAAACCCGATGAGTGTCGTCAGCCAGGCCACCCCGCCGATGTAAATCACGGCGTTGCCTGCCGCCATCGCCAGCAGCGTCGTGACCACGCGCCGGTCCCAGCCGCGTTCGGCCAGCCAGCCTGTTAGATAGGCCGCGCCTACAAACCCGATCAGGTAGCCGCCCGTCGGCCCGGCCAGCACTGCCGCCCCGCTCAAGCCGCCGGAAAACACGGGCAGTCCGGCGATGCCCTGCATCAAGTAGGCGATAACTGCCGCCGCGCCGCGCTGGCGACCCAACAGCGCCCCTAACAGCAGCACGGCGAACGTTTGCCCGCTAATCGGCACCGGGCTAAACGGCAGCACAAACGTCACCCGTGCCGACAGCGCAATCAATACAGACCCGGCCAGCACCAGTGCAATATCGTACAGGCGGCTGCGGGTCTGTTCGTGCGGACGGAAGACATCCGCGTAGGTGGCAGGGACGTGAATATTCATGAGTATGTCTCCTTCAGGTTGTGTTGATCTCATCAGCGCAAACACCCGGCGGCGGGTGTCGATGCGGCTGCACATCATTACAGGCGAAACCCACTAGAACAATCCTGGGTGTTTTTGTATGCTAATCAGCCACATTATAAAGTACCATTAGTCTCTACTTCACGCACATCTGGAGAAACACTATGCAGCGCCCCCCAAAGGTTTTTGCGTTTTTGCTGGCCCTCGCGCTGCTGCTTGTGAGTGCTGGCGGCACCTTCGCCCAGGACAGCGACCCTGAGCGCTTGATTTTGGCGACGACCACCAGCACCTTTGACACTGGCCTGCTCGATTTCATCCTGCCGGACTTTGAAGCAACATATAACGCCGAGGTGGATGTTGTGGCCGTTGGTACGGGGCAGGCGTTAGCCCTGGGCGAAAGCGGTGACGCCGATGTGCTGCTCGTTCATGCCCGCGCCCGCGAGGATGCGTTTGTGGCGTCTGGCAACGGTCTGATTCGCTACGACGTGATGTTCAACGACTTTGTGATTGTTGGCCCGGCAAATGACCCGGCGGGCATCAGCGGGATGAGTGACGCCCCTGCTGCCCTGGCCCAGATTGCTGACGCCGAAGCCACGTTTGTCTCTCGCGGGGACGACAGCGGCACCCATACCAAAGAGCTTGCCATCTGGGCGGCGGCAGCGGTCGAACCCGGCGGCGACTGGTACAACGCGGCAGGGCAGGGCATGGGCGCTGTGCTGAACATCGCCAACGAGTTGCATGGCTACACCCTCAGTGATCGGGCGACCTACATCGCCCGCGTGCAAGAAGGGCTGAACCTGGATATTCTGTTAGAAGGTGACCCCATTCTGTTTAACCCCTACGGCGTCATTCCCGTGAACCCGGAAGCTCACCCTGGCGTCAACGCTGATATGGCGGAAGCCTTCGCCCACTGGCTGACCTCACTTGAAACGCAGGAGAGGATTGCCAGCTTTGAGGTGAACGGCAGCCCGTTATTCACGCCGGATTCCGTCCCGTACCGCATGGCCAACCGCTAACCACACCCTATGCAAACCCTGCTTGATGCCTTTGCCGAGGCGCTGCGCCTCATCGTCATGTTGGACGCAGCCGTTGTTGAAATTGCGCTGCGGTCACTTTATGTGACCGGCGTCGCGTTGGCAATCAGTACGGTGGTGGGGGTGCCGGTTGGCGCGTGGCTGGCCCTCACGCGCTTCCCCGGCAAGCGGCTGGTGACGGTGTTCGTTTACACGGGGATGGGGCTGCCGCCGGTTGTGGTGGGGCTGGTGGTGTTTTTGTTCCTGTCACGCAGCGGGCCGTTGGGTGATTTAGGTTGGCTGTTCACCGTCCCGGCCATGATTATCGCGCAAGTGATTATCGCCACGCCGGTTATCGTTGGGGTAACCATGAGCAGCGTGGCCGGGGTTGACCCCGCACTAAGGCCGCAGCTTCGCACCCTGGGCGCGACACCCTGGCAAATCACCGGGGCGCAGCTATGGGAGGCGCGGTTCGGCGTCATTGTGGGGATTGTGGCGGGGTTTGGCTCGATTATCTCCGAAGTGGGCGCGGTGATTCTTTTGGGCGGCAACATCGACGGGCGCACCCGCGTGCTGACGACGGCGATTGTGCTGGAAACGCGCCAGGGCAACTTTGACCTCGCACTGGCACTGGGGATTATCCTGTTGAGCATCTCGTTTGCGGCGAATGCGGTTCTGGTGGGGTTGCAGGCACAGGGCCGCCCCGTCGTATGAGTGCCCCCGTTTACCAGTTAAACGGCGTTAAGCAGCGCTATGGCAAGCGAACCACCCTGCACATCGAATCGCTGGCGGTGCAGCCTGGGGAGGTGTTGGCGGTTGTGGGGCCAAGTGGCGCGGGTAAAAGCACGCTGCTGCGGCTGCTGGCCCTGCTGGAAGCGCCCACTAGCGGCAGCCTCACCCTACACCTCAATGGCGAAGACGTGCCTGCGCTAGCCGCACCCATTGACGTGCGCCGCCAGGTTACGCTGGTGTTTCAGCGTCCGTTTTTACTGTCGCGCTCGGTCTATCGCAATGTCGCTTACGGCCTTAACATCCGGGGCAAGCACGATAAAGACGCTGTTATGCGTGCGCTGGAACGGGTTGCCCTGGCTCATCTGGCACAGGCCCACGCGGGCAAGTTATCTGGCGGGGAGATGCAGCGGGTTGCGGTGGCGCGGGCACTCGTCACGCAGCCGCGTGTGCTGCTGCTGGACGAAGCTACCGCCAATCTGGACCCATACAACGTCCGCATTATTGAAAACCTCATCCGTGAGCAAAACGAGCAGTTTGGTACAACGATTGTGCTGGTGACGCACAACATCTTCCAAGCGCAGCGCCTGGCGCAGCGCGTGGGGCTGCTGCTGGACGGCCAACTGATCGAAATTGCCGCCACGCAGGCGTTTTTCGACGCGCCGCGTGACCCCCGCACCCAAAAATTCATCTCTGGCGATTTGATTTACTAAACCGACCCTGCCGCACGGGTTGAATCTTGTCCCGGATTCGGCCCACCCTTTTCGGTTTAGTTGACTTGCTATTGGGTGCTGGCTATAATCGGAATGTAACATTCAGTAGGTTTGGTCGGGAATCCCCGGTCACATGGACGAGCGGAGTGCCTAGATGCCACTTCAGGCGAACTTACAGGACATTAGTGCAACACAAGTGCTGAACCTCATCAACCTGGCAGGGAAAACGGGGATGTTAACCGTTTATGAGGGGATTGAGACCGACGAGAAAGACGCGATGAACAAGCCCAAGCAAAAGGCGGGGGCTGAACGCAGCAAAATCGCCTTTCGTGGGGGCAAGTTGATCTATGCGTCAGTGGGTGGGCAAAAGGCCGACCTGATTACCGTGCTAAACAAAGCTGGCAAGCTGTCCAACTCACAGGCCAGAATCATCCGTGAGCGGGCCAAAAACAGCAACGACAAAGCCCTGGCGCTGCTGCTTATCAATGCCAACTACGTTAGCCAAAACGACATCGTTTCCAGCATCCAGCAGCACACCCTGGATGTGGTTTACAATATGCTTTCCTGGGAAGATGGCCCGTTCCGGTTTGATGACAATATGATGCCCAGTGCTGACCGTATCCTGGTGCCCATTGACCTGGAAAACGTCATCATCGAAGCATCGCGCCGCATCCAGCAAGGCAAAAAGCTCCTCGACGAAATCCCCGACCTCAACGTGGCGCTGCGCTTCCCAGAAAATCCCAAAGAGAAGTTCAAGGGAATTCACTTGAGCGTTGAAGAGTGGCGTGTGGTGTCTTTCGTTAACCCGCAAAACAGCGTCAAGCAAATTGCCAAAGCCAACAACATGTCTGACATGGAAATTCGGCGCGTGGTGTATGGCCTGATGATGGCCGGGCTGGTGCAAATTATTAAACCTACCGATGGCAAGGTCGAAGACCCGTCGCGCCCGCGCCCGCGCCCGACCAAACGGCGCAAGTCGCAGGTTTCTGAAGGGGTTGTGGTCAAGCTAATTGACAAAATCAAGGCCCTGTAGTCACGTAGCAGCCCGATTTCTTACCATGGTTCACAATCTGGAAAAGCAGGTGCGCGAATGCAAACAGTAAAAATGGTCATCACTGGCCCCTTTAGCTCTGGTAAAACCGAATTTATCCGCTCCATCAGTGAAATTGAAGTGGTTCAGACGGAAAAAGGCATCTCCAAAGATACAGCCGAGAGCCGCGTGAAGGAACAAACCACCGTCGCAATGGACTTCGGTCGTATTACGGTAGACGACGATTTGGTGTTGTACCTGTTCGGTACGCCAGGCCAGCGCCGCTTTGACTTCATGTGGGAAATTTTGGCAGAGGGCATGTTGGGCTTTGTGGTGATGGTGGACAGCGCCAAGCCGGAAACCTTCCGGGAGGCCAAAAGCATTCTGGAAACCTTCCGCGCTTATGCCCCCACGCCCTATGTGGTCGCAGCCAACAAGCAAGATCACCCCGACGCCTGGGACCCGGAAGACCTGCGCATCGCGCTGCGAATTGAAGAAGAAGTGAAGCTGCTGCCCTGCGTGGCGACTGATAAAGAGAGCGTGAAGACCGTTCTGCTGGAGCTGCTGTACTCGATCCTCGAAGAGATGGAAAGTTAATGCCATATTGGCTGGGCACGCGCCCGTGCGTGCCCCACACCCACTCAGAAAGTTAACCCGTCGTGGCCACACTCGTCACAGAGCAGGGCATCGTCCATTATGAAACCTATGGGCGTGGCCGCCCTGTTTTACTGCTGCATGGTTGGTTGGGGTCCTGGGCGCTGTGGCGTAAATCCATTGAGGTGCTGGGCGGGGAGTTCCGCACTTACGCGCTGGATTTTTTCGGTTTTGGCGAGTCTACTGATCGTTCACAGGACTTCTCCATTACCAATTTTGTGCTGCTCGTCAACGAATTTATGGACCGGCTCGGCATTGTGAAAGCGCCGTTAATCGGGCATTCGATGGGCGGCACCGTGTCTTTGAGCAGTGCGGTGCGCTTCCCGGAGCGGGTGGTGAAGGTGGTCGTGATTGGGTCGCCCATTCAAGGGGCGTCCCTCAATGTGTTGTTGAAGGCGTCGGGCAATCAAGGCTTCGCCAACCTCATCTGGACGTTCCCGAACCTGGTGCAGTTATTTTTGCGTGGCTACTCTTACTTTGTGGCCAATGACGGGCGGGCCATGTCGCAGATGATCTCGGATGACATCTCAAAGGTGACGGTTAACTCATTCTTTCAAAGCATCGGCACCCTGCACGATACAGACCTGCGTAACGACATTCGTGATTTGAACATGCCAGTTATGGGCATGTATGGCAAAAAAGATATTATTGTCAATCCCAACCAGGCCAGGGTACTCAGCGATTGTATCCCCCACGCCCGGATGGACTGGTACAATGATGCCGGTCACTTTATTATGCTAGACCAGCCAGACCGTTTTCACACCTCTGTTATTGACTTTCTCAATAACGGGTAATCCCCGTCATCAGCGGAGCAGAGACAACCCATGCCCACTGTTATGAAGCGCTATATTCTTGAAGACCCTAACCCGGTGCCGCCTTTCAATGAACCGGCTAACCAGTTAACCATTGGCAACCGCCCCCTGCGCTTTCATCAGGAAACGCTCATCTCAAAGTATTTCAGTGGGAAGGGCTACAAAATCGAACTGGCCAAGCCGCTCAAGGTTACCGATGAGAACTTTCAGATGGAGTTCTTCAACATTCGAGAACCCGCTATCGCCTACCGAGACAGCCTGTGGTTCGATGAAGAGTTTTTGGATTATTTCATCACCAAAGCGGAAGAATTGGGCGGGCGGGCTGTACGCGCAGCGGTGCCCCGCGATGACCCGTGCTACAAAACGTATGCCTTCCGGTTGGCGCACAACCTGGAAGAAAGCTACACCGCAGAAGCCGAACCGATTTATACGCTGGACTTCTGGTATTTGCCACGCGGCTTCACGCCAGACATTACCACCATTGTGATCCCCAGCGATAGCAAGCGCAAAGGCTTTTATACCGTTCCAGATTTTATGGCGACAGAACCGGGTGACCTGGTTCATTTGCTGCCGTCGCGGGCGGTGATGTTTATTGAAACGTGGTTTCATGTGTATGTGGCCAGCATCATTTTTGGGGTGTTTACCCGCGCCAGCCGCCTTGACGAGTACATTCGCAGCCACAACCTGTACGCCCTGAAGTTGTTTTGGCGGGCCATTTTGGAGCAGAAACAAATTCTGAGTAACTCTGAGGTGGTGCAAATTGGGCGCGGCACGACGATTCACCCAACGGCCATCATCACCGGCCCGGCTAAAATTGGTGAAAATTGCAGCATCGGCCCCGGCGTTGTGATTGATAACTGCACCATCGGTGATAACGTGACCATAGACACAGGCGGTGTGGTTTCGCTAAGTACCATTGGCGATGGGTGCTTTTTGCCCTTCCGCACGTCGCTGTTTATGACGGCTTTGATGGAAAACACCATCGTGGCACAAAACACCTGCTTGCAGATGTGCGTGATTGGGCGCAACAGCTTTATTGGGGCGGGCAGCACTTTTACCGACTTTAATCTGATTGGTCAGGTCGAGCGTGACGAGTTCAATCACGGCCTGCGTACCGTTCCCAAACCGATTGCGGCAGCGAATGCGGATGCCGTGCTGGAAGACACCGGGCAAACGGTGTTGGGCGGGGCCGTTGGGCACAACTGCCGCCTGGGCAGCGGGCTGATTGTCTTCCCAGGCCGCATGATCGAATCCGACGTGGTGTTGGCTGCTTCACCCCAGCGGCGGGTGATTAACCGCACGGTCACCTTTGAGGAGAGCGATCATCATTATGTGAAGGGCGGGGCAGAAGCTCACCGCCGCCTGTATCCGCGCCCCGGTGAGCTAACACAGGAAGACTTGCAAGAGACTTGGGACGAATGGTAGGCGTTACCCCTTATGGTTGATGACACATTCGCATTTATCATTCACCCCGTTCGCATTAAAGAACATGTCGCCCTCAAGTATCCCCTGCTGGGGCGCATGTTAACGGAGCAGCAGATCAACTTTTTTTCACGCTTCTTCCCGCCTGTGTATGTGTCAGAAATTACCGGCGCACGCTCACTGGAAACCGGGCGGGAAATCAAAGGGTGGTTTATTGCTGCACCCTACACCCCGCCCACCATGATGTCCCTGCCGATTGGCGAGGTGTACGACAAATTGGTGGCTGCCGGGCATATTGCAGAGCAGCTAGGGGCAAAAATCCTGGGGTTGGGGGCTTATGCGGCTGTCGTTGGTGATGCCGGGCAAACGGTTGCCAACCGCCTGGACATCCCTGTGACGACGGGGGACAGTTATACCGTATACATGGCGGTGGAGGCCGTGCGCGAGGCGGCCCGCCGTATGGGGATTGAGATGGAACAGGCTACCGTCGCGGTGGTGGGGGCAACGGGGGCCATCGGCAAAACCTGCGCCCAGATGATTGCCAACGACTGCGCCGACCTGCGCCTTATCGGGCGGCGCGATGCCCCCACACAGCAGGTGCGCGAACTGTGTGAGGGGCGGCGGGCTGTTATCACAGCCGGGACGGATATTCGCGGTATCTATGATGCAGACTTGGTGCTAACGGTGACCAACGCCCTCACAGCTATTATTGAGCCGCAGCACCTGAAGCCGGGGGCGGTGGTGTGTGATGTGGCCCGCCCGCGTGATGTGTCGCGCCGGGTATATGAGGAACGCGACGATGTGCTGGTGATTGAGGGCGGCATGGTGGAGGTGCCGGGGCCAGTGAACTTCAACCTCAATTTCGGCTTCCCGCCCAAAATGGCCTTCGCCTGCATGGCAGAAACAATGGCCCTGGCGATGGATCAGCACTATGAGGACTACACGCTGGGCAAAAACATCCCGGTGGCGCAGTCGCTGGAAATCGCTTCGATTGCGTCACGGCATGGCTTTCGGTTGGGTGGGTTTCGCAGCTTTGAAGTGGCCATCAGTGATGAGGTCATCGCGGCGGTGCGCGAACGGGCCGCTGTCAATCGCAAGCACTGGTCGCCCTTGCTGCCCTAATGCACCCGTTTGGCACCCCCCACGTAAAGAACCTATCAAAATGCTGTTTGAATATAGCAACCTCTTGGGGGCGTTTGGTAGCTTTCAACGCGCATTCCTAGTATCATAAGGGAATATAGCGCTATAAATAGACGCTCACATCCCAGGTTTAAACTCGGCAACCATCTCGTCGGGGGGACCCGCACGTTAACGAAAGTGAAGGAGCTACCTTGTGAGCAAGGGACGCATTCTCGTCGTTGAGGACGACTTCGACATTTCCAACATGTTGAAAATCTATTTCACCGGGCAGGGGTACGAGGTTCAGGTTGCGCCCAGGGGGGCAGAAGCACTGGCGGCAACCCGCAAACAACTCCCCAAGCTGATTGTCCTTGACATTATGCTGCCGGACATGAACGGGTACGATGTGTGCCGTGAGCTGCGGACGACCACCCGTACCAGCCACATCCCCATTATTTTCTTGACCCAAAAAGATGAACGCAGTGACAAAATCGCCGGGCTTGAACTGGGCGCGGACGATTACATTACCAAGCCGTTTGATATTGAAGAACTCAAACTGCGCGTGCAAAACGCCATCGCCGCCGCTGACCGCCAAAACCAGATTGACCCGCGCTCAAACTTGCCCACAGGCCGCCTCATCGAAGAGCACCTGCGGACGTTGATGCACGAACCGCAAGACTGGGCCTACCTGGACGTGAAGATCAACACCTTTGACGCCTTCACCGAGGTATATGGGTTTGTGGCAGGTGATGAGGTCATTCGCTTTATGGCCCTGCTGATTGGGGAAGTGGTGGATGAAGCCGGAACGCCCAACGACTATGTGGGGCACCCAGGGCGCGATAACTTTGTCATCATCACCCATGCTGACGGCCACGACAAGCTCAAACAGGCGTTGATAAACCGCTTTGACGACGAAGTGAAGCAGCATTATTCCTTCATCGACCGCGAACGCGAGTACATCTTAGCACCCACGCCCGATGGCGGTGAACGCCAGACGCCGCTAATGACGCTCTCGGTCGGGGCTGTTTCCACACGCACCCACCAATTTTCGGATATTCGTGAAATCACTGAGTTGGCCGCAGAAGACCGTCGCGGTGGACTGAGCAGCGCCGATGCCGGGTCGAAGCTGCTGTCTTCCTGGTAGCGCATCCGCGTCACACGGGCGGCAGGGACCCCCTTGCCGCTTTTGTGCAACCCATACCCGAACATTTGTTTGATTCCAGTTAGAATAGGCGCAGGCGACCATGTTCAACTTTGCCCTTATCCTCATTATCGCCGGTTCCATTACCCTGGTTGGCCTGGGGGTATGGATATACCAACGCCGCGAGTTGGGCGTGCAGCCCGAACTTGAACAGAAACTCCTCAGCACGCCTGAGACCGAAATCGAAGAATCCGAAGCCGTGCTGATCGCCAGTGAGTACGGCCAGGTGCTGCATGTCAATCAAAAAGCCCGCCAATGGCTAAACGTGCGGGCGGGCACCCCCTCCCTGGAGTATGTGGCCCGCAACACCAAACCGGTTGATAACTTCCGCTCGTTGTTTACTGGCAGCCCCGTTGCTACCTTCCAATTGGGCAACCGCTGGGTAGAAGGGGCCGCCTTGCAAATCCCAACACAGGGCGAAATGCGAACGGTCATCACCCTGCGCGAGCTGACCAATAACGGTCATGACAATGGGAACCACCACGGAGCCAACGTCTCCGCCTCGATGGGCATCATCGGGGAAATGGGCGAAACCATTAACGCCAGCCAAAGCGTAGAGCAGGTCATGCAGTCCATGCTGGCCATCATCAGCAAAAACGTGGCCATCTCTGCGGGCGAGATTTGCCTGTGGTCAGAAAAAGAGCGCGTGCTGCGCCAGGCGGGTTGGCTGGGTGACGCGGGCTACGTGATTGCCCTGGCCAGCGCAGGCGGTGCGTACAAGCCCGGTGAAGGCATCAGCGGGTGGGTGGCCCGCCGCCGAGAAGCGCTCCTCATCCCGGATGTGGACGCCGTAGACGCGGTGCAGCCCAAGCTGGAAGACAACCCCTACCGCAGCTTTGTAGCCGTCCCGCTGCTGCTGGGCGAGCGTTTCATCGGCACCTTGGAACTGACCCACACCACCCCCGGTATGTTTGGGCAGCAGCATTTGGCCCTGTTGCAAGCCCTGGCCAAGCCGGTCGCCACTGCCATTTACAACGCCCAACTCTACTCTGACCAGATTCAACGTATTGACGACATTGCCAGCTTGCAGCGCGTCACCCAGGAACACCCTGTTGACGATGTGGCCGCCGTTTACATGGCCTTGCACGAACGCATCGCCAGTTTGGTCGATGTGCAGGTGTGCGGCGTGCTGCTGTATGATGAGCAGCGCGAACAACTCACTGCCCAACCCCCCTTCTTCGGCCTGCCAGATGGGCTGGTGCGTGCCTTGACGATTCCAGTGGGGGCCAGCGAATCCGTACAGAATATCTGGAAAAGGCGAACAACCTGGTATTCTAATGACCTTGCGGACGCCCCCATCATTGAAGAAATGGGGTTGGCACCGATTGTGGTGGCGGCGGGTTTGCGGAATATGGCGCTGCTCGTCCTGAATATCGGTGACCACCCTATCGGTGCGATTATGGTGGCGAACAGGCCCACATTGGCCGGTTTTAACAACCCTGACATCCAGAATATGCAAATTCTGGCGGCGCAGGCCGCTATCGTGGTGGAAAATGTACGCCTGTTCCAGCGTGAGCAGCGCCAGGACACCGAACTGGTGGGCCTGCAAGAGATTACCCACGCCATTGGTACCCTCAGCAATCAGGATGAGGTCTACGTTTACTCAGACATCAACACGCGCATTGCCGGGCTGATGGGCATTCAGATGTGTGGGGTGCTGCTGCTGGACGAACCCAATCAGCGGTTAGTCGCGCAGCTTCCGTTTTACGGCATTGCAGACGAAGCCGTTGCGGACTACAGCATCGACCTGACCGCTAACGAGGTCATCGAAAGCCTGTGGGAAGAGCAGGAATACTGGTATACCAATCGTGCTATGGCCGACACGATTGTGTTTTCTGCCGGGCTGGCAGACATGGCCGAGCACACAGGCGTTGAAAAGACGCTTGTCGCGGCCCTTACCGTCGGCGGGCGCAAGACGGGCGCGATTCAGGTGTCGAACAAATTTAGCGGCGAAGACTTCACCGACAACGACGCCCGCCTACTGCTGATCTTCGCAACCCAGGCCGCCGCCATCATCGAAAACGCCCGCCTGGTGCGTGAAGTGCAGCGCCGCGCCGATGAAGCTGACCGCCTACGCCTGATTGCAGAGCGGGCGGGTAACCTCGTCACAATGGAAGAAACCCTGGCCCCTATCCTGGGGGAAGTCGCCCGCCTGACCCACAGCCAGTTGGCCTTCCTCAGTGTGATGAGCAGCGACGGCAAAACCCTCGTCATGCACCCGCGTGCCATCTTTGGGGCAGAACTTGACCAGCCGATGCGCCTCAGCACGCAGGACCCCGGCCAAATGCAGTTAGCGGTGAACACCCGGCAGCCGCTGGTGGCCAACAATCTGCAAAACACAGATGCCTACCACCCCCTGATTGAAAAGCTGGCCATTGAACGCCTGTTGATTGTTCCCATGCTGATTGGTGAGCGCGGCCTGGGCGAAGTGGGCATTGCCAACCGTAACAGCGACTACGGCGCACAGGATATATCGCTTTTGGTGGGTGTTGCGGCCCAACTTGCTGCCACGATTGACCGTGTGCGCTTGTTCGATACGGTTGAAAGCAACCTGAACCGCCGCGTGCAGGAACTGGACGCCATCTCTGGGGTGAGCAAAGTCCTTTCGGATACCTACGACCTCAACGTGATCCTGAACGCCATCCGGCGCGAGGCCGTCAACGGCACCGGGGCCGAGGGCAGCACCATTGTCTTGGTGCGGTCACTGGCCAACTGGGATGATGAGGACGCCAAGATCACGGTTCACGCCCGTGTTGGTGAAGAAGATGCCATCCGTGGCCTTGCAGAAATTGAGCAAGCCGCGCTTGCAACCCCCGGTGAGGCTGTCATCGTGGATCACTATGCCCAGTCCGCCATGACGCCGCAGCCCGCCGGGGTCACATCCGCTGTGGCGCTGGTGTTTAGCTATGGTGGCATTCCCGTTGGCGTCATTCACCTGCAAGACCAGCGCGAAGCCGTGTTTGATGACCGCGCCGTGAGCTTTTTGCAAACGTTGGCCTTAGAAGCTGCGGTAGGTTTTGGCAGCGCGGCACGCCAGTATGAGCAGGTCGAACGCAGCCGCAACATAAGCCAGCGTGTTGAGCAGCTCAACCAGATTTTTGGGTTGGGGCAAATGCTACAGGCCAATGTTGCCCCGGCAGCAGTTCTGGAGGCCATCGCCCACAGCATTGTGACCAGTGCCGGGTTCGATGTGATTGTGATAACCATGGCCGACCCGGACGCGGGCGTCTTGCGGCGGGCGACGCAGGCGGGCTTGCCTGTAGAAGTCTTCAAGCGCAGCCAGAAAGATGTGCTGCCCCTCCAACAAGTTGATGAACTGTTCAAAGACGATTTCTGCATCAGCGAGTCCTACTTTTACCCGGTTCAGAAGATCATCCGCTGGAACCTGCCGGGCCTGGCGGTCTTGAGTGCAGCCTATAGAGGCAACCGCACCATGCACGCTGAAGGGCCGAACGCATGGCGTGACGGTGACATGCTGCTGGTGCCCATTAATGGGGTGGGGGGGGAGTTGCTGGGCATTATGAGCCTGGACCGCCCCCAGGACAATAAGCGCCCAGATCGCAGCCAAATTGAGGTTCTCGAAATTTTTGCCCATCAGGCTGCCACAGCCATCGAGAACAACCGCCTGTACCTTGACAGTGTGCGCAATGCGGAAAACGAAGCCCGATTGAGCGCGATGCTTGAGGATGTGGCCCGCACCCTCGATATTGACCAGATCGTTGAATCGGTTGCCCATAATGCGCTGCGGCTGGCCCCGTTCGACCGGCTGACCGTTGCCCTGCGCGACCCCGATGATACCAGCTACACCCTGATGCGCGTGCGCGTCACCCCAGGTGATGTCATCACGATGACCCAGGAGCGTAAGGCCACCCTGGCGCATACTGCGCTGGGCCGCACCGCGAAAACGGGGATGGACTACGTTTACACAACACAAAATGACATCGGTGCCTACAAAGACCTGACGGAGTGGTATGAAGCGGGTGAGCGCGTTTCGCTGATTGTGCCGCTGCGGGCTGGCGGCGATGACCTGGGTGTGATGCACTTTGGCAGTTCCTCTGAAGACAGCTTTGAAGTCGCTGAGTTCCGCACCATTCTGAACCGCATTGCCAATTTAACGGCAGTGGCCATCCAGAATGCACGGCTGTTCTCGCAAGCGGTCAGCCTGCAAAACTTCAACGAGTCGGTTGTGGAATCCATCCAACAGGGCATTGTCGTGCTAGATCAATCTGGGCGTGTGATTTCGGCCAACCGCTTCATGAAGGAAGAATACGGCTGGCGCATCGAACAGACCGGCCCCCGCAAAGACATCTTCGACTACAGCCCCGACCTGGCCGAAACCCTTGCAGAGCCGCTGTTGGCTGTGCTGGAAACCGGCGAGCCGCACCAGGTACTGAACCTGCGTACCCCCCTTGAGCGCGGCTTTATCGCCCGTAACTTCTACATTTACCCGCTCGTTGCTCAGGGCACCATCAGCGGCGCGGTGCTGCTAACGGAGGACACCACCGAACGGGCCATTCTGGAAGATGACATCCAGGCGCGTGCCAATCAGCTATCGGCCCTCACCCGTGCGTCTGGCAAGATCACCAGCAGCCTACAGCGCCAGGAAGTGATCGACCTGGCCCTGACAACCATGCAAGATGTGGTGGACTACGACACGATTACGCTGTGGCGGCGCATCGAACCCGAAACGATGCAACTGGTTGGTGAACGCGGCCTGAACATCAACATGTCGCCGCCGATTCGGGCACGGGTGGAGGATGTTTCTCGTATGAGCCACGTTGTTGAAACCAGCAACGTGATGACGGTGGATGACCTTGAGCACTTCCTGGAAAGCTACCCCTACCTGCTGCCGGGTGACCTGGGGGCGAAAAGCTGGTTGGGGGTGCCGCTTATTCGGCAGGGATATGTAAACGGCCTTATCATCATCACCAAAGATGAACCGGGCTACTACACCCCACAAGCCGAACAGGCCGTGATGGCCTTTGCCAATCAAGTTGCGGTTGCGTTGGCTAATGCTGAGATGTTTACGGACACTCGCGCCCGCACGGAGCGCCTGAGCGTCCTCAACCGTGTGTCGCTGGCGCTCGTGCAGTCTATGGACAGCGAGAACATTTTTGAAATCGCTTTGACCGAAATTTCAAACGCGATGGGAGCGGAAAAGGGCCGTGCGATTGTCTTTGATCGTGACGTACAAATAGGCCGGGTCATCGTAGACTCCCCCAGGGGGGACAGCACCCCCACCTTGCAGTTCCGTTTGGAAGATAGCCCGTCTTACCGCTATATCCTGAACCAATTGCAGCCGCTGGTTTACAGCCATGACCGTACCGCCATGCCCGAACCCCTCTCTGATGACATCCGTCATGAGGTTGAATCGCGTGGTTTGAAAGACTTTTTGCTGATGCCGATGATGGCCACGGGCATGATGATCGGCGCGTTTGAGTTTGAAACCCGTGATAAGGCGCTGGCTATCGGGGCCGATACGCTTGAAATCGGCCTGATTATCGCCAACCAGACGGCCATTGCGATCCAGAACGCCAACCAACTTGAAGAGATTACCGCCCGCACCCGTGAGCTAGAAACCCTGCTTGAAGCGGCGCAGTCTACATCGCTGACAATGGACCTGGAGCAGGTCTTCACAACGGTTGCCGACCTGATGCTTAACACGCTGGATGTGGACGACTGTGCCATCATGGCATATGACGAGCTTGAAGAGGTCGCCATCGTGCGCATCGACGTGAACCGCGATGGTAACAATGAGCGCATTAGCCCGGTGGGCACGCGCTTCCAGCTTGAAGACTATCCGGCCCGTTTGAATGCCTTACGAACCCGCGAGGCAATTATCATCAACGTAGATGACCCCACCGCTGACCCGGTTGAGCTAGCTGAACTGCGCGAACAGGGCGACCAGGCCCGCATGTTTGTTCCGCTGGTTGCCCGTGAACGCGCCATCGGCTTGATTCAGGTAGCAGTGATTGATAAAGGCCGCCGCCTGACCGAGCAAGAGCGGCGGCTGGCCCGCGCCATCGGCACCCAGGTTGCCGTCGCCATCGACAACGCCAGCCTTTCTACCGAGACGGCTAACCAGATGGAAGAGTTGTTCATTATTAACGACCTCAGTCAAGCCATTTCCTCCACCATCGACGTAGACGCTATGCTGGCCATCGTGCGCGACCATGTGCCAACAGTGACCGGCGCTGATGAAATGTATGTTGCCCTGTACAACAATGAAACTGAGGAAATCACGTTCCCGGTGGTGGTTATCAACGGCGAGTCGCAAACGATGCCCCCGCGTCAGTTGGGGTCCGATGAGGTGTCCTTCGTCATTCGCAACCGCCGCCCCCTTAGCCTGGACAATAACTACTACAGCGCAGATGCCCTGCGTAGCAACCTCAAGCTCACCAACGCCGAAGGGGATGTGAAAAGCTACCTGGGCGTGCCGCTGATAGCCGGTGACGAGGTGCTGGGTGTGCTGGCCGTTCGTGACCGTGAGCAAACACGGGTGTTTGGCCTCAACGCCCAGCGCATCCTGACGACAGTCGGATCACAGCTAGGTGCCACACTCCAGAATGCAAGGCTGTTCCAGCGCATTCAATCCTTCGCAGAAGAACTCAACGAAACCGTGATGGCCCGCACCGAAGAACTTAACGCCCGCACCGAGGAACTCGAAGAAGAGCGCGACCGCCTGGACATGCTTTACCAAATCACTGCCGAACTGGCGCTCACCCTCGACATGGACCGCGTGTTGAACCGTGCCTTGCAGATGATCGCCAGTGCGGTAAAGGCCCACGACGGCGTGATTATGCTGATTGACCCGATGACCGACCGCCTGTACAACCGCGCCTCACTGTCACGGTCAGCCGCCCTCACGCCAGATTTACAGGAGTCGCACCCGGCAGAGTCGCTGGCGAGTTGGCTCATTAACAATGATCGCCAGTTGCAGGTGGACGACTTACACGAGGAACCGTACTGGGATCGTACCGCGCAGGGTGCTAAGGAATGGCGCAGCGCGATGGCCGTGTTGCTAGAAACCAACGAGGACGTGCAGGGCGTGTTGGTGCTGCTAAGCCGCGATGTGGCGGCCTTCAGCGAGCCACTGCTGAACCTCGTCATTGCGGCGGCGAATCAGGTGGCCTCCGCCATCAATAATGCTGACCTTTACCAACTCATCCGCGATCAGGCCGAGCGCCTGGGCACCCTGCTGCGTAATGAGCAGGAAGAAGCAGAAAAGAGCAGCGCTATCCTGGAAGGTATTGCCGACGGCGTGATGCTCATCGACAGCCAGGAAAGCGTGAGCCTGCTGAACAGCGCCGCCGAAGAAATGCTCAACCTGGATCGTAACGACATGATGGGGCGCTCTTTGCCCGATTTGATCGAATTCTATGGTGACCAGGTGGCCGCGTGGGCCGAACCTGTTATGGAGTGGATCAATACGGCCAGTGACCAGGAAAACCCCACCTCCCCCGCAGACCGCCTGAATGTTGGTAATCGGGTTGTCAGTATGAATATTGCGGCGGTTTACAATGGGCCACAGTACCTCGGTGCCGTGTCCGTGTTCCGTGATGTTACCCGTGATGCTGAAGTGGACCGCCTCAAAAACGAGTTTGTGCGCCGTGCCACTCACGAACTCCGCACACCCCTTACCCCGATTAAGGGCTATGCCAGCATTATGCTGATGGCTGACCAGGACTTGCCGGATAAGTACCGGACGCTGATTGAGGTTATCAAGTCAAACGCTGACCGCATGGCTGATCTTGTAGAAGACCTGCTGACGGTTTCTAAGCTGGATGCAGACAGCAACCCGATGAATGTTGAGCGGTTCGATCTGGGTGAGGTCGTCCAAATCCAATTGACGAACGCCAACAACCGTCACTACGGCAAGGCTATAGATGTCAGCGTCCAGGTGGCGGATGATATGCCCCTGGTTTTCCTGGACCGCGATAAGATTCTGTCTGTGGTGGGCAACATGATTGACAACGCCTTTAATTACACCCCTGCGGGTGGTAGGATAGCCATTGAGCTTCAACTTCAACCGGAAGACAAGTCGCGCTTGCTGCTGACGATTGCAGACACGGGCGTGGGCATTGCAGAGGCGTTTCGTGAAAAAGTTTGGGAGCGATTCGCACGTTATGAACAGCACGTCCTTGATATGGAAATCCCCGGTACGGGCCTCGGCTTGTCCATTGTGCGTGAGTTCGTTCGGATGCACGGCGGCGAGGTTTGGTTTGACTCTGAAGAGGCGACAGGGACGACATTCTACGTTGACTTACCCATTGAGTACCGGCAGGCAACCCGGGCACGGCGTACCTAACCAGCACGACAAGTGAAAGGGCAGCGCGACATGGCTAAAATACTCATTGCCGAGGACGAACGCGACATTCGTGACCTGATTAAATTTACCCTAACCTATGCTGGTCATGAGGTGACCCCCGTTGTCAATGGTGAGGAAGCGACCCGCACAGCGGTAGATTTGCAGCCAGACCTGATTATGCTGGACTTGCGAATGCCCAGGATGAACGGCTTTGAGGCGTGCCGCGCCTTGAAGGCTGACCCGCGAACGGCCAGTATTCCTGTCGTTTTTCTGTCTGCGAAGGGCATGGACGAGGAACAAGAAGCGGGCAAACAAGCCGGGGCCGTTGGGTTTATCACCAAGCCGTTTGCCCCGGATGAACTATCCCGGCGCGTTGGCGACATTTTGAAACAAGCCGGAGCAAACGAGTCGTGATGTGTGGTAACCCGAACGCCAATCCTGGCACAGGAGGGGGCCAATGAGCGCGATTCTTGTTGGCAACGACCTGGTTCACTACGAAATCCTGGGGCGGGGCCGCCCGATTGTTCTGGTTCATGGCTGGCTGGGGTCGTGGCGCTATTGGATCCCCACCATGCAGCAGTTGCACATGAGGTATCGTGTGTATGCGCTCGACTTGTTCGGGCATGGTGACAGCGGCAACAACCCGGACCGCTACAGCGTGCCATACCAGGCCGAAATGCTTAAAGAGTTCATGAAGCAGCTTGGCATGGAACGGGCGGTGTTCGTGGGGCACGGGCTGGGGGCGATGGTGGTGGCCGAATTCGCCTTCAAACACCAGAAGCAGCGCGTTCATCGGGCACTGCTGGTGAGTACGCCGCTGTTTGACATCGGCGGATTGCCAGAACGCACGCCGCGCCGGGTGAGCCGCAGCGCCTCCAAAGTAGACCCCGGCGACCCGGACCGCACGATACCGTCAAGCTCGCTGGCCGATACCATCCCCAGCGCGGGGATGATTCGGGCCGCCATCCTGGAGCGGCACGCGGTTGGCAGTAACCGGAATGGTGACAAAATCCCTAGCCCCATTGCCCGCGATGGCGCTGATGACGACACGACACATAATCCCCTGGCGAACCAGCTTCGCACGAATGACCTGATGACGCTACTTGAACGCAGCTTCTCGAAAACGGAGGTCGAATATAGTAAGCTGCGCCCGGATGTGGAGATTACCGATGCCCGTGTGCTGGAAACAACCGTGAAGGAGTATGACGCGGGCAAAATGCTGGATACCGTCCAGCAGTTGACGATGCCCACCGTGCTGATTCACGGCCAGGAAGACCGGCTGCTGGGCGTGCCAGACCAACCCGTATGGGACTACGTCACTCAGCCGGATTCAACCATTGAAATTCTCATTCCAGGTGTGGGGCACTTCCCCATGCTGGAGTTGGAGCGCTTTGGCCGTTTAGTGAATGACTTCCTCGAAACGCCTGATGTCACGACCCTTGAAATTAGAGAGCGCTGGCGTCGTCGCAGCCGCTAACCCCACCCAGAACCTTATGAAAACTGCTCTTGTCTTTGCCAACGGCTCCGCAAACGATGGGGCCGCCGTCCGACGGGCACTCGCCAATGCTGGTGAATCGCTCGTGGTTGCAGCAGATGGGGGTGCCCGCGTTGCTCAGTATTATGGCCTGACCCCCAACCTTGTGATTGGGGATATGGACTCGCTTAGCCAAGAAGAAATTAGCGCGTTGCGAAGTGCCGGGGTTAAGCTGCGGCGCTTCCCGGCAGAAAAAGACCAGACCGACCTGGAACTGGCCCTGCGCTGGGCCGTTGACCAGGGGCTGAAGGATATTCAGATCATTGGCGGGCTGGGGGGCCGCTTTGACCAGACGATGGGCAATGTGCAACTGCTGGCCCTGCCAGAGCTATCGGGGGCGCTGGTTCGGCTGATTTCTGGCAAGGAGTCTATCTGGCTGGCAAGGCCGGGTAACAACATCATCCAGGGGGAAAAGGGCGATACGCTGTCCCTCATTCCGTTCACCGCTGTTGTGCATAACATCACAACCCAAAACCTGCACTACCCGCTCAAGGGCGAAGACCTGGTTCTTGGCCCGGCACGCGGCATGAGCAACGTCATGGCAACCGAGCAGGCCGAAGTCGCGTTCCGCGAAGGCATCCTGTTAATCGTTCACACAATGGGTGAGCCAGGATGACCCCGATTCGCATCTTCAAGCTGGACGCCAACGGCAGAGAAGTCCTTTACTATGACGGGCACATTATTGACCGGGGCGACACCTGGGTGCATGTGGAAGCGGTCTTCCAGCCGCGCACCGTTGACTTGGGCTACGTTTTATTTAAGCAGGGGGATGTGTTCTACGAAACGTTTTACAGCGACCGCTGGTACAACGTGTTCAAAGTCACGGATAGGGACACCGGCGCGTTAAAGGGCTGGTACTGCAACATCACCCGGCCTGCCATCATTCGCATCGACAGCGTCCGCTCTGAAGACCTGGCGCTTGACGTTTTCGTCATGCCGCAGGGGGATGTGCTGGTGCTGGACGAAGACGAATTCGAGCAGCTAAACCTGGGCGACTACGAACGGCGCGAGGTGTGGGCCGCCGTCGCACAGATTCGCGGAAAGGTAGCCGCGCAGGTGGCCCCCTTCATAGGGGTGGGCCGCCCGCCCGGCCTGTGAGGTAAGACGCTACGCCTTGTCGCGCTCGGTCTTATCGTCGGGATAGACCAGCATCACCGGCACCTTGACCCCATGCAGCACCTTCTGGGCCACACTCCCAAACACGAACCGCGCCAGCCCGGTGTGGCCGCGCGTACTCATCACGACCAGGTCAACATCTTCGTTGTTGATGTAGTCGATAATCAGGTGGGCCGGGGCTGCGCCCTCAATCATCTGCACCCGGCATTCGATGCCCTCCACACGCAGTTCATTGCGAATCCCAATCAGATGCTGCTTCACCTGATTTCGCATCTCATCAAGCTGGCTTTCCTGGCCAGCAAGCGTCACGATGTCTGAATATTCGTGGACGGGTGGCCGGAAGACGTGCAGTAGAATAATCTCCGAACGGTTGCTGCGGGCAATATCGACCGCGTGGGGGATGGCCCGCTGCGAGGGGCCAGAGCCGTCGATAGGCACCACAATTTTCTTATAACGTCCCTGGGGCATGAATACGCCTGTCCCTTCAAAAATCCAATGAGTTGCCTCAATATTTTAGCACAACCGCCGCCAATTGAATCGAGAACAACATGCTGCAATCTCGTGCCCTAACGAACCATCAAATTGCCCGTGCCGCTGTGATCGTGCTGTTGGGCTTTTTAACCAGTGGGGCGCTGGGGCTGGTGCGTACTGCCGTCATTGCGGCGACGTTCGGCGCTGGCGACCCACTGGATGCGTTTTTAGCCGCGCAGCGCGTGCCGGAGGTGCTGTTTGTGCTGGTATCGGGCGGGGCGCTGGGGTCAGCGTTTATCCCGGTGTTTTCGCGCTACCTGGACGGCGAAGGCGACCAGGAACAGGCATGGCAGCTTGCCAGCGCCACCATGACGTTCAGCGCCGGGGCAGCGGGCTTACTCTCGCTGGTTGCCCTGGTCACCGCGCCGCTGTATGCCCCGCTTTACGTTCCGGCAGCATCAGGGCCGGGCGTGCAAACGCTCACGGTGCGCCTGCTGCAAATCATGCTGGTGACGCCGTTTATCTTCAGCATCAGCGGCCTGTTGATGGGCATCCTCAACGCGCACCAGCGCTTCACGCTGCCGGCCATTGCCATCGGCATGAACAACGTGGGCCTGATTATCGGCGCGGTGGTCTTCGCACCCATTTTGCCCAACGCCCCCAACATCTACGGGCTGGCCCTGGGGGCTGTATTGGGGGCGCTGCTGCACCTGGGCGTGCAGCTCCCCGGCCTACGCGCCATCCGGGCGAAGTTGTACCCGCGCCTGCGCTGGCAAACCGACGGCCTGCGCGAAGTGATCCTGTTGATGGGGCCGCGTGTGTTGGGGCTGGCCCTGGTGCAGATCAACTTTCTGGTCAACATCCGGCTGGCCCTGCCGATGGTGCAGGGCAGCGTGACGGCGCTTACGATTGCCTGGACGCTGATGTTCTTCGCGCTGGGTGTCATCGCGCAAAGTGTGGGCACGGCGCTGTTCCCGACGCTATCGGCGCTGGTGGCGGCGGGCAACACGGACGGCTTTCGTGATCGGTTAGCCGGGGCCATGCGCAGTGTGCTGTTTTTGGCCGTTCCGGCGACGGTGGTGCTGGTCATGTTAAGTGAACCGCTGGTAGCGCTCATCGCAGAGCGGGGTGCCTGGACGCCGGAAAGCAGTGCGGCGACGGCGTGGGCGCTGGCCTTCTTCAGCATTGGCATTGTCGGTCATGCGCTGCTGGAGGTGCTGGCGCGGGCCTTCTATGCGCTGGCAGATACCTGGACGCCGGTTATAGTGGGCAGCGTCGCCATGATCGCCAACATTGCCCTCAGCCTGATTTTCATCCGCTACATCGGGGAGCCGGGTAACCTGGCACGGGGGCCGTTTGCGGGGTTGGCGCTGGCCAATGCCGTCACGACGCTGGTCGAAGCGGGCGTGCTGTGGTGGCTAATGCGTAGGCGGGTGGGTGGCATCCATGACGAGCGTATTCTATCTGGCCTGTGGCGAACCGCCGCCGCCGCCGCGCTTATGGGCCTGACGTTCTACGGGGTTCGTGTTGTTGTGGGCACTACCCTGAACCTCCCCCTGCTGACGCTGCTGGTCAACGGGGTTGCCGGGGCGGGGGTGTTTTTCGGGGTGGCGTTTGCGCTGCGCCTGAACGAAGCAATGGCTATCCCCCAGATGCTGCTGCGCCGCGTGCGCCGCTGACTTGGGTTATCCCAACTTATTTGGGATAAATTGGGATATATCTACACTGCAATCAGTCTAACGGGTCAATTTGCCCGTTGACATTCAGTTGATTCACTCGCAGTTCGGCCTGTTCCAGCAGCCTGTCGCAGTGAGCGGCCAGTTGGTGCCCGCGCTCATACTGTGCAACGGATTCCGCCAGCGTCAGGTCGCCGGATTCCATTGCCTCGATCAACTGTGAAAGTTCTGCATAGGCGGCCTCAAACGAGAGGGCGGCAATATCAGCCTGGGGTTGCTCAGTCATTTGGATGATCCTCAGTTGTTGCGTGTAAGTCGCCGCCGGCCAGCCGCAGCGTGATGGCCGTCCCAGCGGGGGCGTCTCCTGGTGCTTTGACCACTGTGCCGTCGTCGCGGCGCTGCACAATGGCATACCCCCGCTGTAGGATGCGCTGCGGGCTGGCGGCTTCCAGGCTGGCCGCTTTGCTGTTGAGCCGCTCGTGCAGCAGGGCAAGTTGTTGGCCCTGGCGCAGCTTGAGCCGCGAGCGCATCTCGTCTACCTGTTGGCGGGCATTGCGGAGCGTCGCCGCAGGTGAGAGGTAGTGCAGCGTTTGCGCTGCGCCCCGCACAGCGTTCGCTTTGCGGGTGATAGCCGCCTGCATCGCCTGCCCCAACCGGATGCGCTGCTCATCCACCGCGCCGTGCAGGTCAAGCAGGTTGGGTGAGGCGACCTCCGCCGCCGCTGACGGGGTAGGGGCGCGGTTATCGGCTACAAAGTCGATAATCGTGAAGTCGGTTTCGTGGCCCACCCCACTGACGATAGGCGTCACCGCCTCGAACACGGCCCGCGCCACGCGCTCATCATTGAACGCCCACAGGTCTTCCAGGCTGCCGCCGCCGCGCACCACCAAAATCACATCCACTCCCCGCGTTTCGTCCAGCCGCCGGATGGCGTCCGCGATTTGGGGCGGGGCCTCTGCCCCTTGCACCAACGTCGGACTCAAGACCACATCCGCCAGCGGGAAGCGCCGCGCCAGCACATTCCGCACATCCTGGAAGGCGGCAGCACTGGCCGACGTAACCACGCCAATCCGCAGCGGAAAGGCGGGCAGCGGCTTTTTGCGGGTGGGGTCGAAAAAGCCCTCAGCCTCTAGCTTGAGCTTCAACTGCTCAAACTGCGCGTACAGGTCACCGATGCCCAACGGCTGCACCAGGTCGGCGTAAAACTGGTAATCGCCACGCTGGTCATACACGCTGATGCGCCCATGCGCTTTGATGCTGTCACCTTCCTGTAGGGTGACCGTCTGGCGGCGGGCATCGCTGCGCCACATGACGGATTTTAACTGGGCGCTGTCGTCCTTGAGCGTGAAATACCAGTGGCCAGAACTCGGCAGGCGAATGTTCGACACCTCCCCCTGCACCCACACATCGCGCATCAGGTCGTCGCTTTCGATGAGCCGCCGCAGGTAGCCTGTAATCTCTGTAATGGAGTGAACGGTTGTCATGCGCGGGGGAACCTCAAAATGTGCAGGAATCGCATTATACAGTACAATCTGTGCAAAATGACCCGATCATTACTGCCGTGAGGGGACTTCTTCCAATGGCCTATTTGAACACCAATGAGCGCAATCAGCTCAAGCAAGAACTTGACGCCCTTAA
>DAOTTY010000255.1:0-1537 GCA_034437575.1 Anaerolineae bacterium
TGGTCCTGATCCAGAGCCAGCTTGTGCCTCTCGCCGCCAAGCTGCCCAGCCCAAGCGCAAATGGGTCGTGGCTTGCTTTGGCTTACCTTAAATTTGTCAGCCAAGCAGCCCTGAAGCATTGAAGTATTGAATGCGATGGTTGCTGGAATCTACCACATAAATGGTGCCATCCAGTGCTACCGCGATGCCAGAGGGAGTTGTGGATTGCCCCGCATCAGCACCATGCCCTTCCCACTGATCCAAATAGCTTCCCGTGGCACTGAAACGCTGAACGCGATGGCTATAAGCATCTGTTACATATACCGTACCATCGGGGGCCACTGCCACACCGCTTGGAGAAATAAATTGCCCTTCTCCGGCACCTGCCGATCCCCAAGCGTTAATCAATGCTCCAGTAGCTCCAAAGTGCTGAATACGATTGTTGCGACTATCCACGACATAGGTCGAACCATCAGGAGCCACCGCCACGCCACTAGGATAGTTGAACTCCCCCCCCGCCGCCTGCGCGCCAATGGAATAGAGATAGTAGCGATACGGCGCATCCTGCGCTTGTACAGTCTGCAAAGCACCGGTGCGATCTGGCGCATTTAGCTCCAAGAGCAGAGGGGCTTCTCCCCCATCGATGAGCTTTCCCTCCTCTGGCGAGCTTGTCACGGTTGGAAGATTTCTGGTCGCCAGGAGCAATATCAGCAACGACAGCAAGCCACGCCAAAACCATACCTGTGTCGAGTTCATATTGGAGTCCTCCTCACTTCCCCCGCAGCACCAGCGGCAAATACACCTTCTTCTCCCCCACCAACACCCAGCGCGGAATGGACGTATACCCGTCATCATCCTGTGCATACAACACCACCTGGTACACGCCCGCCTCTGTGAAATCCGGGTACGCCACGCTGAACACATCTCCACTCTCGCGCGTCAATTCTACCTCCGGGACTTCGATCACCGGAATCGTGCCATCCGCGCTCTCCGGCGGCGTGAACGAGGGCGCAAAGACCCGCGCCCACACTCGCGTCACTTCGCTGTCATCGCGTACCTGCGCCCGCACCACGGCCTGCCCCGCGCTGACCTCGTCCACCGTCAGCCAATCAATGTACGGCGCGATGCCCCCGCTAAAGCTGGCGTGCAATCCTCGCGTCTGCGCGATTAGCCCGTCGGACGCATCGAACCAAGCGTCGCCGGTGTCGTCCAGCCAGGGGCGTTGACACCAAGAATTGAAATCATAATCGCCGCACCGCCCTATAGGGCTGGACTCCACTTGTGTTCGCCCGGCCAGAAACGCATCCCACACGCTCTGCCCTTGTCCCAACGTCCACCAAAAGCCATTGGAGAAATATAGAAACGTGTTGGGGCCGCTTGGCGCATACGCCCGCGAACTGTAGACCGTGCTGGCAACCACCACGCGGCCATGTCCGGTGATTTCGTCCAGGCCATAGCCGTCGAGTATCTGCGTATCAATGAATGAACCAGAATGGCACGCGTCAATGATGACGTTGATCTGATCCACACCGCTGGTCGCTTCCAGGTTGCTCAACCA
>DAOTTY010000256.1:0-2490 GCA_034437575.1 Anaerolineae bacterium
CGTGGAAGAATACTATCTCTATGACCCGGAACCGGAGAAAAACGAATTGACCGGCTTCCAGCGGCAGGAGGATCGGCTGCGCACGATAGATGAGATGAACGGCTGGGTCAGTCCGCGCCTGGGTATTCGCTTCGACACGAGTGGGGAAGCGTTGCGTATCTTCGCGCCTGATGGAACCCCCTTCCGCAGTCACGAGGAAGTTGTGGCGTGGGCAACGCAGGCCGAGCAGCGGGCAACGCAGGCCGAACAGGAGCGTGAAACCGAACGCGCAGCTCGCCGGCAGGCCGAGCAACAGGCAGCACAGTTTGCGGCACGCCTGCGCGAGTTGGGCATCGATCCGGACACGATGGCGGAGTAGCCGATAGCACATGGAGCCTTCCCGATGTCCATCGCCGCCTTTCTGTCGGAGATTGAGGCCAGGCTCAAGATCGGGCAGGCCGGCGGGCACACCTACCGCGCTGCGGCGGATAGAAAGGTGGGAGTGATGACGATGACCATAGATGAACTGGTGGCGCAAGTAGCTCAGCTTGACCCACTGGCGCAGGAGGAACTGCTCCAGCGCTTGCTTGCGCTGCGAGCGAAGCAGGGGGGGCGTTCGGCGCTGCCGCCTGGTGCTCCTGGCTCGGTATGGCTGGCAGAGTGGGAGCAGGTGAAGCTTGCTCCGGCTGTTGCTGATGAGATGGAGCGCGTGATCGAGGAGCAATGCGAGAGGATCGATCCGGATGACTGGCAATAGCTGTCTGCTCGACACGACGATCGTGATAGCATATCTGCGTGGCACTCCGACAATACAACAACGCATAGGAGCCACAACGCCATACGTATCAGTTATCAGTATTGGCGAGTTGTATCTTGGGGCGCATCGCGCGCAATCGCCGGCCGGCGAACTGGGGAAAATCAGTCACGTACTGACATTTGCCACAGTGCTGGTGTGCGATGTAGCAACGGCTGAATTGTATGCACAGGTCAAACACGCATTGTGGCAGAAGGGTCGCCCGATCCCGGAGAATGACATCTGGATCGCGGCGACGGCGCTGCAATATGGGTTACCACTGGTGAGCAACGATGCCCATTTTGCCGAGGTGTCCGGGCTGACGCGTGAGCAGTGGTGATAAGTCCGGACAACCGACGCTTCCGCGTGGGACAGTATGGGCAGTACAGGAACAAGGCACAAAATACCCCCATATGATTGTGTGATAAGCAGGATTAAGGCGTGAGATGGCTGGGATCAGCAAAATCAGGTACCACGACCAGCACCCCCAACGACGCGGCAGCCTGGTGGGCCTCCCTCATCGTGCGTATCTATAGAGACCCCCCTCGTGTACCGCTTGCCTCATGTGCTGCCCCCTGCGAGCGTTGCGCCGGTGGCAACGCAGCCGGGCACATCCGGCGCGTAGGCGCTGTCGGTGCCGCCGGCCTGCGCGATGACCATTGCGGAGCGCATCGGGTGTTCCGTTCATCCCCGGTTCGGCAACCCCTGCTCCCCCGCGGACGGGTGATTGACCACCTGCCGCAACAGTTCGGCAAAGGCGTCGAAGCGCTGGTTGCGCCGGCAACGCGGGGTGAGGAAGAATAAGCACACTCCACGTCTGGTATTGTGCATGCGACCACGATTAACCTCACCTGGTCACACAGTGGTAAGATAACTATGGTAAAGTCCAGAGTATTGGACGTTCTATCCCATAGTGCGGCAGCTCTTCCACTGTCCGGTGGCGACATGCTGCCGCCCTGACGTACCCCATTAGATCGGCGGTGTGTCGCCGCCGCTGTCCCGAACAAACTGAGGAGGAACACACCCATGGACCCGATCACAACCGCAGTGTTAGCCGGTATTGCGGCGGGCGCAACCGGTGGCGTAACCGAGGTGGGCAAGCAAACGCTGGTTGATGCATACACCGGGCTCAAGCGCCTTATCCAGCGGAAATTCGGCGCAGACAGCGATGTGGCCGAGGCGGTTGAGAAACTCGAACAGAACCCCGACTCGCAGGCGCGGCGCGGCGTGCTGGCCGAGGAGGTCACCAGCACCGGCGCGGACAAAGACGCCGAGATCGTCCAGGCGGCAGCGCAGGTGCAGGCACAGGTGCAGCAGCACCCCAGGGCACAGCAGATCTTCAATGCGATTCACTCGAACGTGGGGGTGATGGGCACGAACCTCGGCACGGTGAATATGGACAACCGCCGGCAGAGCGTGTTCAACCAGAGCGGGCAGCATGTTGGCGGCGACCAGCACAACACAGGTCGTGACATGAACATCGGCGACAAGAAGTAACAGGAACGCGTGATGAGCGAGCAGGGCAGCAACCACAACACCGCCAACAACTCCACCGTCGGGGTGCTGGGTGTCAATCGGGGCACGGTGAACATCCACCTGCCCACCCCAGAGCAGCAGCTCCACCAGCTCCGCGCGCCGGTGGGCGATTTCGTGGGCCGCGCGGCGGAGATCGACCGGCTTACCGGGGCGCTGACGGTGGGCGCGAACGCGGCGGCGAT
>DAOTTY010000257.1:0-7379 GCA_034437575.1 Anaerolineae bacterium
AGCCAGTGGGCACGAGGCGTTGTCTTTGCCTGGGGGGCGGATTGTGTTGTCGTCATGGCGTTGGGTTCCTGGGTGCCTATGCGGGCCATAGCTTGCCACCAGACGGCGCGACCGAGTAGGGTCAAATGGCCGCAGCGTGTGTAAGCGGTCTAACAGAACTATAGTTGGGCATTTGCGACACTCAGGGTTAGAGTATACGTATCCGTTCGACAACTAAAACCAACAGGAGATTTGCCTTGGCTACTGCAACGACGAACATTCAAGACTTAGCCATCAACACCATTCGCACGCTGTCTATCGACGCGGTAGAAAACGCCAACAGCGGCCACCCTGGCCTGCCGCTCGGTGCTGCACCGATGGCCTACGCGCTGTGGATGGAACACATGCGCCACAACCCCAAAAACCCGCACTGGTTCAACCGGGATCGCTTCGTGCTGAGTGCCGGGCACGGCAGTATGCTGCTGTACGCGCTGCTGCATTTGACGGGCTATGACCTGGCTATGGAAGAAATTAAGAACTTCCGCCAGTGGGGCAGCAAAACCCCCGGCCACCCGGAGTATCACCACACCCCCGGTGTTGAAACGACCACCGGCCCGCTGGGGCAGGGCATTTCGACAGCCGTCGGTATGGCCGTCGCCGAGGCATTCCTGGCGAAGACGTTTAACCGCGAAGGCCACGAGGTTGTTGACCACTACACCTACGTTATTGCCAGTGACGGTGACCTGATGGAAGGCGTTAGCCTGGAGGCGACCTCGCTGGCCGGGCACTGGGGCCTGAATAAGCTGATTGTGCTGTACGACGCCAACGAGGTCACGTTGGACGGTGACGCGGACATGATCTTCACCGAAGATGTGCCTGCCCGCTTTCGGGCGCAGGGCTGGAACGTGATCGACGTTGAGGACGGCAATAACTACCAGCCCATTACTGAAGCCATCGCCGCCGCCAGGCAAGAGCAGGCAAAGCCCACCCTCATCGTTGTGCGAACGACCATCGGCTTTGGCAGCCCCAACAAAGCCGGAACAAGCTCATCGCATGGCTCCCCGTTGGGGGCAGACGAAGTTAAGCTGACCAAGCAAGCGCTCGGCTGGCCGTCAGAAGAACCGTTCTTCGTCCCCGGTGAAGCGCTAGAACACTTCCACGAGACCATTGAAAAGGGCGCGGCGTGGCAGTCTGAGTGGCAGGCCAGGTTCGACGCCTACAAGGCCGCGCACCCCGATTTGGCCCAGCAGCTAGAAGATGCCATCGCGGGCAAACTCCCTGACGAGTGGGACAGCCAACTGCCGGTATTTGATAACCCCGCCGCCACGCGCAACGCGGGGGGGGACGCGCTGCGGGCCATCGCCCAGTTCATCCCGACGATGATCGGTGGTGATGCCGACCTGGCAGGCAGCACGAAAACCCTCCAGGAAGGTGAGCCGTTCACGGGGCACTTGCAGCCCGCCGCCAAAAACCTGCGCTTCGGCGTGCGTGAGCACGCGATGGGCACGATTGTGAACGGGCTGGCCCTGCATGGTGGCATCATCAAGCCGTACAGCGCCACGTTCCTGATGTTTAGTGACTACATGCGCCCGGCGATGCGCCTGGGGGCGCTGATGGGCATCCCGACGGTGTATGTGTTCACGCACGACAGCATCGGCCTGGGCGAAGACGGCCCCACCCACCAGCCGGTTGAGCATGTGATGGCGCTGCGGGCCATCCCGAATATGTATGTCTTCCGGCCCGGCGACCCGAACGAATCTGTGGCGGCCTGGCGCACCGCGATGACGCTGGATAAGCCCGTCACGCTGATCTTCACCCGCCAGAAGATTAAGCCGCTGATTGGCGAACATGTAGATGAAGGCGTGGCGCACGGCGCTTATGTGCTGGCCGACTGCGAGGGCACATGTGATGTCATCCTGATGGCAACGGGCAGCGAGGTAAACATCGCGCTGGAAGCCTATGACAAGCTGATGGAAGATGGCGTAAAAGCACGGCTGGTTTCGATGCCAAGCTGGGAACTGTTCGAGGAACAGGACAACGCTTACAAGGAATCGGTGCTGCCGCCCGGTGTGCGGGCGCGTGTGAGCATCGAAGCGGGCATTACGCTGGGCTGGGAGCGCTACACGGGCCTGGATGGTGTTCGCATCGGCGTCGATACATTCGGGGCCAGCGCCCCCTATGAGCGCATCTACGAGGAATATGGCCTGACGGCAGACAAGGTTGTGGAAGCCGCAAAGGGCCTGTTAGCTTAGGCACCCGGCGGTATCCGTATCATCGGGGGTTTGGCGTGCCAAACCCCCACGGCCCGGTGTAATCTGTCCGTGAAAACGCCGCACCCTAATCCCCGGCGACGGCGACGGCCTCGCTCTTTTCCACATCCCATGAGGGGAGCGCAGGCGCACAGCACAGAACCAACTGCTTGGCGGCCTTCACCTCATCCACGCGCTTGATTTGGGTGGTGTGCGGTGCCTCGTGGAGCAAATCGGGGTTGGTGTGGGCCTCGTCCGCGATTTTCTTCATCACGTTCACAAAGGCATCTAACTCCTGCTTGGTTTCGGTTTCCGTCGGCTCGATGAGCAGGGCTTCTGGCACAACCAGCGGGAAGTAGTTTGTGGGCGGGTGAATGCCATAGTCCATCAGGCGCTTGCTGATGTCTAGCGCATGAATGCCGTCCACGTCTTTCCAGCGGCCTTCGATGACGAACTCATGGGCGCAGTGACGGTCATAGGGCACGGTGTAGTGGTCGCGCAGGTTGACGCGCACATAGTTCGCGTTCAGCACGGCAAAGCGCGAAATGTCCTTAATCCCCTGGGCACCGTGCGTGCGGATGTAGGTGTAAGCGCGGATGTGCATCCCGAAGTTGCCCTGGAACGTCTTCAGCCGCCCGATGGACTTCTGTGGCATAGACAGGCCGTACAGCGGCGGCTCGTCGGCGCTGCCTGCTTCTACGATGTCTACAATTGGGCCGGGCAGGTACGGCTTCAGCTTATCGTTGACGCCGACTGCGCCACAGCCGGGGCCGCCGCCGCCGTGCGGGGTGCTGAACGTCTTGTGCAGGTTGTAGTGCATCACATCAAAGCCCAGTTCACCCGGCTTGACAATGCCCATTAGCGCGTTCATGTTGGCCCCGTCCATGTACATCAGGCCGCCCGCGCCATGCACCGCTTCGATGATCTCGACGATGGTGTCGTCAAACAGGCCCAGCGTACTCGGCAGCGTAATCATCATACCGGCGAGGGTGTCGCCGTGTTCGGCACACGCGGCCCGCAGTGCTGCCAGGTCCACGTCGCCCCGGTTGTCCGACGGCAGTTCGACCACCTCAAGCCCGGCCATCGTGACGGTTGCCGGGTTGGTGCCGTGGGCGCTGTCTGGCACGAGGACCTTAGTGCGCTGGTCGTCGCCGTTGTTCAGGTGATATTTGCGGATCATCAGGATGCCAGCGAATTCGCCCTGGGCACCGGCGGCAGGTGTTGTGCTTACGGCGTCAAAGCCGCTGATTTCACCCAGCCACGCCTGCAACTGGTAGGTCAGCGCCAGGGCACCCTGGGCGCTCTCCGGGTCAGCGTGCGGGTGAAGCTGCGCCAGCCCCGGCAGGCGGGCCATGTCCTCGTTGAGGCGCGGGTTGTACTTCATGGTACAGCTCCCCAACGGATAAAAGCCCAGGTCAATAGCGTAGTTCTTGTGGCTGAGGTTGGTAAAGTGGCGGATGACCTGCAATTCGCTCACTTCGGGCAGGTTCAGGTCGTCGCTGCGCAGCAGGTCGCTGGCGGGCAGGTCGGCTTCGGGTACGTCCAGCTTGGGCAGGTTGGCCCCGGTGCGCCCCGATGAACTCAAATCGTAGATCAAAGGTTCCATCGTCATAACAATAAGCTCCTCATTAGGATGCAATCTCAGCCAGCATAGCAACGAGCATGTCGATCTCGTCGCGGCGGTTCATCTCGGTTACGGCAATCAGCATCGTGTCCGGCATGTGGTCGTAGTCGGCGCTCAGGTCATAGCCGCCAATGATCCCATGAGCAATCAACGCCGCGTTGATTTCGCTGGCCGGGGCGGGGCACTTGACCATGAACTCGTTGAAGAACGGCTTGCTGAAGTCCACGCTAAAGCCGTCCAGCGCGTTAATCTGCTGGGCAGCGTAGTGGGCTTTGTGGTAGTTTAACCGCGCCACCTGCTGAATGCCCTGCTTGCCCATCAGCGATAGGTAAGCAGCGGTGGCCACACCCATCAAGCCCTGGTTGGTGCAAATGTTGCTGGTGGCCTTCTCGCGCCGGATGTCCTGTTCGCGTGGGCGCAGCGTCATGGTGAAGGCGCGGTTGCCCTCAACGTCCGTCGTTTCCCCGATGATGCGCCCGGCAATCTTGCGGATGTACTTTTGGCGGGTGGCGAAAAAGCCCAGGTACGGCCCGCCAAAGCTCAACGGGATGCCGAGCGGCTGGCCTTCGCCCACCACAATATCGGCACCCAGTTCACCCGGCGATTTGAACAGCCCTAACGCCATCGGATTGACGACCATGACCAGCAGCGCCCCGGCCTCATGAACCCTGTCGGCCAGGTCGCGCAGGTCGTCTATCTGGCCGAAGAAGTTCGGATAGCTGACGGCCAGCATCATCGTGTCGTCGTCCAGCATGTCAATCAGGTCGGGGATGTCTGCCCGGCCCCGGTCACCGACGATTTTGAAGCTGCCGCCCTGGTGGTACGTCCGCACGATGTCGCGGTACTGCGGGTGTATGGCGTGGCTGAGGATGACCTTATTGCGCTTGCGCCGCGTGACCTCGGCGGCCATCGTGACAGCTTCGGCCAGGCTGGTGCCGCCGTCGTAGTGGCTGGCGTTGGTGGCTTCCATGCCCAGCAGCGCACACATCATGCTTTGATACTCGTAGGCCACTTGCAGCGTGCCCTGGCTCAGTTCTGGCTGATAGGGCGTGTACGCGGTGTAAAACTCACCCCGGCTGATGATGTGGTTCACCGCTGACGGAATGAAGTGGTGGTAGGCACCCGCGCCCCGGAACGTGGCGAAGTCGTGGCTGCTCTCGTTGGCCTCGGCCAACGCGGTTAATTCGGCGGCCACGTCCATCTCGCTCATCGGCTCCGGCAGGTCAATCTGCGGGAAGCGATACGCTGACGGCACGGCCCCGAACAGGTCTTCGACGGTCGTCACGCCAATGGCAGATAGCATCTGCTGGCGCTCGGCGTCAGTATGGGGGATGTAACTCATCAATTAAACTCGGCCTCTCAAACATAACGGGTAAGCGAGAGAGGAGAGCAAAGGCAATGCAGGCGGATAGGCCCCCCATGCAGGGCAGGGGCCATGCCGCGCAGCAGGCCGCCTAGCGGGTATCGCAGAAGGCGTCGTAATCCTGGGCGCTCATCATGCCGTCGGTGCTGCCGGTGATCTTGATTTTGATGATCCAGCCCTCATCGAAAGGGGAGGCGTTGATGGTTTCTGGGGTGTCTTCCAGGGCGGTGTTCACTTCGACGATTTCACCATCGACAGGCATGTTGAGGTCTGCGGCTGCCTTGACGGATTCCACCGTCCCGAACGCCTCGCCCCGCTTGAAGGTTTCGCCGACTTCTGGCAGTTCGATGAATACAATGTCGTTAAGGGCATCCTGGGCATAGTCGGTAATGCCGGCGGTGCCGTTGTCGCCATCGACTAGCAGCCATTCATCGCTCTTCTGGTAGAGCAAGTTGTCTGGGGTTTTGAAATCCGTCATGCTGTTCTCCTCGGTAGTGTGTGTTTGAACTAAAAAAGGCACACACGCGGTTGCTGTGTACCCTGTTGGCGGTGATCTCACGTCCAGAGTGTTGCACTTTACCCGTCCTGATGGCCTGAGAGTTTCACGCTGCGGTTCGCAACGCCGCCGCGCTTGCCCCTTCGGCGGCCCGCACACTTGGCAGGCACTCTCCGGGTGAAGCGTGATTTATAGCCTGATTGTATCCAGCACAATTCCGCTTGGCAACAACCAAAATCAGGACGCCGTTTCTTGGGGCACCTCGATGTGCAGCCACGCACACAACGCCTGGCGCGCCTCGGCTGGCAAGCTCAGGTTAAACGTCAGGTGGCCGCGAGCATCACTGGCGAGCGTGGGCCGCATCAACAGGGAGCCATCCGAGCGCAGGCCCAACGACAGATACGCCTCGGTGCTGCCCACCTGCCGCGTGGTAATTGGCCCGTCCACCGGGTTGAGGCGGGCGATGGTTTGCGCCAGTTCGTCATAAGGCAGGCGCAGCGCCAGTTCAATCGGGCCATAGTTGGACGACATCAGCACATGCTCGCCCTCGCGCCGCACCATCATGGAGGGGTAGTCGTGGGTACCCTTCTCGCCGTAGATCGACATAATCCCGCTGTCGGCGTCGGTTTCAACACGGAACAGGCTTCTAAACTGTCTCATGGGTTTGCTTTCAGGTTATGGGGTTAACATCACTTCAAATTATAACATGACCGTGCCAACCGCATTATCGAAAGCACCTCAATGAGATTGAGTATCTATTGTAAATCGCAGCCTCAGCCATTAGATTAATGCTTTCTTGCAAGGAGTAGATTACCTGTATGCTGAAGCGAATCAGCCTTACTGTTAGCGCTACCGCTTTACTGTTTTCGATTGCTTTAGCTGCGCCCAATACCGCCGCCGCGCAAATGATGGACGGTGACGTGTTAATTAGCGGCGTTTGGGCACTGGCCACCGCCAACATCATGGAGGCCGACACGGTAGAGGGTATGTCTGAGGAGGAAGCCGAAGATATGGACATGCCAATGGAAGACAGCACCGCCGCCGCCTACATGACCATCGCCAACACCACCGCCGCTGACTTCACCCTGACCGGGGCCGAAGCCGTTATGGCGGGGTCTGTGATGCTGGTGGACGCCGACGGGGCCGCCATTGCAGGCGGTATCACGGTTGCAGCAGGTGAAAGCGTGTTACTGACCGAAGGCGGGCCGCGCATCGCGGTAAGTGACCTGATGGGCATGATGGCCGAAGGCGAGGCATTCGCCGTCACACTGATGTTTGAACCCGCCGACGGCGACCCGTTCCAGATTAGCGTAGGCGTGCCGCTGCTTAGCGAGCCGCCACTGGAAAGCGACATTGTTGTGGTACTTGGAAACGGACGGGTCGTTCGCGTCGTCGGCGAGGTCGAGACCGGCAAGGTACGGGCGTTGGTCGAGGCGCTCGAATCGTGCTAGCTCGGCCTTCGAGCAGCCGGATCTTCGTGGCGACCGAAGCGACCGACCTGCGCAAGAGCTACGACGGGCTGGCGGCGTTGGTCGAAGGTGGATTCGGTCTCGACCTCGAGGACGGCGACCTGTTCGTGTTCATCAATCGACGCGCAACTCAGATCCGGATGCTGTACTGGGATCGAGACGGGTACTGCATCTGGATGAAGCGGTTGGAGTCGGGGAC
>DAOTTY010000258.1:0-3200 GCA_034437575.1 Anaerolineae bacterium
GCGTTTGTGTGGTGACGCCGCCAGCCGCGCTGACGCCAGTGATGTCCACATAGTTGATCTTGGTGTTGGTGCCTTCAAATGCGTCAATGGTCAGCTTGCCATCGGTAACAGGTACGGTGACCGTTGCCGTTTGGTGGTGACCAGCCGACCCTGCGGGGCCAGTTGGGGCGAACGGTGCGATGGCCTGAACGTCTTCTACGTTAAGCGCGTGTTCTTCAGGGTTATTGGCGTAGTTGTTGACATTGGGGTCACCTGCCGCAACAGTCACCTCATAGGTGCCGTTGGGAACGGCGATTTCCCAGACGCCTTCTACATCAACCCCGCTGAAGCTGCTGCCGTCGGATGTGATGTCGTCGCCCTGCATATGCACGAGCGAATCCAAACGCTGGTCGCTCTGACTTGTGCCGCGATCACGACCGTTGCCGCTCTGGCCACCGGTCAGGTCAAGGGGTGTAATGCCATCGGCGGCGGCCACCCAACCGTAAGTCAGGCCGTTGCCCCGGTCACCATACGGCAGGCCATAGTCCAGTTCGTAGCCTGTGGGCTGTTCGCCATTCACTGCGTTGAAGTTGACGTTCGCACTGAAGTTGTTCGGGGCGCTGTCCGTCCCCGTTATCAGGGAGAAGCTGTTGCTGTAGCCAGTGCCTGTGACAGTGTAGTCGAACGTCGTCTCGGTTTCGGCTTCGGCGTCCAGCGTAACGATCAACGTGGCCGGGTCTTGCTGCGGCTGGTCAATTGGCTTGAGCAGCACAATTTCGCCGCCGCCGCCGTATGCCGACAGGTAGATGTTGCCGTTAAAGCCCTGCGTCAGATCAAGCGGGTTAGTGAAGCCCGTCAGGCCGGGGATATTTTCCTGGCTTTCAACGATGTCACCGTTGGCACCCGGCGTTAGCACAATGATGTCGTCATTCTTCGAGTAGCGAACAACCATCAACGTACCGTCCAGGGCACCCCCGAAGGCACCGCTGTTGTACTCGATCACACCATTGGGCGACTTGTTCAACTCGAAGTTGAAGGCGAACCCACGATAGTCGTCATCCGGCTGCGTGCCCACCTCATACTGATCGACCTGAGCCGGATCGCTGCCGCTGGTCGGGTTACCGCCGTTCATGACAAAGTTACACAGGTTCGGGTTCGGGTGACCGAAGTAGCCGGGAGTCGGCAGGGTCGGGTCTACGCGGAACAGATAGTCGTTCTGCGTTTGGGTAACCTTGCTGATGGCAGGTATCGCCGGGCCTGCATACGTGCCCTCGCAGCGCGGGTCTGTGCTGGCGGGGGTTGCACCACCGGCAGCAGAGCCGTTCGTGGGGACGTAAAGCTGGCCATTGCTGTGCCACACCAGGTCGTAGGCATTACGCACACCCGCGGCATACACCGTGACCGGTGCATTTTCAGCGAATGGGTCGTAGCTGCCACCGTCTTCGGTCTTCACGTCCAGCGGCGCACTGATGGCACCCGTGTCGATACGCAGCACCGCCGCGCTCAGGGCACGTTCAGGGCGCTTGCCCCAACTGCCATCCGGGGCACCCATCGCGCTGTTGCTGCCCTGGTTCACGTAGAGCGCACCATCCGGGCCGAACGCGAGGCCGTTGGTCACGTGGTCACGAATGGAACGCGGCAGATTGAAAACAACATTATCCACCGTGCCCAGGTCCGGGCCACTCATACGGCTAATCTTACCGTCCCAGTCCGGCATGCCGCTGAACCCGTAGGTGGTGTGTGAAACCCACAAAATCAGGTTGTTGGCGGTGGATGTCGGGTCAAAGGCGATACCAATCAGCAGGCGGTTGCCCCCCTCTGCCGTTTGCAGTGAGGTAATAACCTGTTTGTTGGTCAGGGAGCCGTCCGTCTCCACATTCCAGCGGTGGATTTCACCGTTGTTAGTGCTGGCATACAGCTTGCCATCCGGCCCTAGCGACAGCGACGTGTAGCCCGCGCCCGTTGCCTGCACACTTTTCGTGAACTCAATGGGGCCGTCGTACTCGCCACCATCAAGGTCTTCACCCGTCGTAAAGGTGGAGGTGAACGGAACAAATGGCGTGCCCGTCAGGTCGGTTACCCCGTTGATGACGAACTGATAGGTGGTATTGGGCTGTAGGTTTTCCACTGGCTGCAAGATGATCGCGTCACCGCCGCCACTGGTACCCAGATTAGCCGGAACCTTATCTGTGGTGCCTGCTTCCTGAAGGTAGACGTTTTCCGCCGTCAGTGTAGATTCGGCTACGCCAAAGCCCACATTAGGCAGGTTGACATCAACCGCTACACCCTCGTTGATGGGCACATCCGTGGCACCATCTGCCGGGCGTACTGCCGTGATCGTCGGAATGCCCAACACTGGATTGATAGCGAAGTCTTCAAACACGAAGCCGATGGTCTGGTTGGCATCGGCGCGGCGATGGGTGGTGAACACGCCCGCGTAGCTGTTGCCGCTGGCCAGCACGTTGCGCGTGCCGTCATCGCCATCGAAGAAGGCTTGCGGAACTTGCAGCGTATTGTTGCCATTTTGTTCCAGTTGGATGAACGTTGTGCCACCGTCCAGGCTGTAGAAGCCAGCCACCGTGCCCGCCGTCGGGTCAAGTTCCATCCGCAAAATGATCGTTTGGCCGAAGCTGCTTGCCGAGATGTTGGCCGTGTTCAGTTCCAGGAACGCGGTACTGTTCGGCAGGTCTTCCAGGAACAACTGGAACTTGCGATTGCTGTTGCTAACTTTGGAGACGACCAGCTTGATGTACTGATCCTCGTTGAGGCCGAACCACAAGCCTGCCTGCTGTGAGTTGCCGCCGCTGCTGCTGTTGAAGTCAGGGGTTTGCAGCGTCGTGGTGATCGTAAACGGCCCGGTCACATCAAAGCCCACACCCAGCGCATTGATCTGCGAGTTGGTTTCGGTGCTGCTTGGCGTGCCACTGGGCTGGCTGAACTGAATCCCCTTGGTGGAGGTAACTGTCAGGTTGCCATCGCTCACGTCCAGCAGGGACGGCTCAAAGCCGGGCACGTTTGCATCAGAGACCGGATCATCAGCAGCTAACCGTGCTGAGGGCGGGTCTACCATCGTGAAGCCGGTGCTTGCCAGGCCGCCTTCGCTGCCATCGAACGTCAGGCCGAAGGGCAGGTTCACGGCGATTTCGTCACACGGCAGCGTACTCAACGGGCTACACGGCGCGTCTGACGATGGCAGCACCGTCAACTGGAACGTTTGCGTG
>DAOTTY010000259.1:0-6851 GCA_034437575.1 Anaerolineae bacterium
GGGATGGGGTCTTCGCGCTCGAAGTACTTCTGCGGGTCAATAATCTGCTCAGTGGAGGTGGGCAGGTCAGCAAACGCGGCGTCTACCGCCTCATAGCCGCCCTCGTTGATAAGCTCCGTGACGAAGATCAGCCCCGCGTTATACGGAAACGTCAGTTCACGGGTTAGAATATCCGGCGTGCCTTCGGGAATGGCACCCGTCGCTGTGAAAGCACTCCCCAGCAAGCCGACTGCCGCAAACGGGTCGTCGGTCAGGATCACCTCGGTGTACACGTTCATCACAAAAGTAGCGTCACCCTCTACAAGCGCCTGCACCGCCAAAAAGCGATCCGTTTCGATGTCATCCACGTTGTCGGGGTTAAAGCCGAGGTCGGCCAGGTCATAATATTGGTCTTGCAGCGCGTGGACGAACTCGTGCGCGTAGATGATCTGTTCCAGCAAAGGCAGGCTGTCGCCCAGTTCGCCGCCCGTGATGAGAATCGTGTTCAGCGTTTCGGCTTCCGGGTCATAGTAGCCGCCCACCTGATCTTCCAGCAGGTTCAGGTACAGCCCCACGATGTCCAGTTCCGGGTCATCAATGAAGTCGAACATATAGTAAAACGCCAGCGATTCCTCGACCAACTCCGGCGTTAGCTGCGTTTCGATGCTCTCGTTCAAAAACGCGGACACATCCTCACGCGATGGAAACACCCGGTTTACCGGGGCGATGGGTTCCAGGCCGCGCACCTCAATCACGACATCTTCAATGGCTGCCAGTTGTTGCAGCAATGCCGAACTCACCTCGGCTTCGGCGGCGTCTTGCGCCGCAGCGATGTTCACGCTCACGAGGCATACCAGCCCCACCAGCACCCACTTCAGCTTCCACATGGTCACGTTTACCTTTGACTTGCTCTTACCCTAGCAGTGTAACGGAGAAGCAGTCAATTGGGGCGGTTGAGTTGGGTGCATTTCACTTCAGTGCGGTTTTTGCCCTCACCCCCCTTAATCCCTCCTCTTCCGACCGCCGCTGCGCGGCCAGGCGAGGGGTAGCGTGACGCGCCGGGGTGAGGGCTGAGTCGTTACGCTTGCCCCTACCTTCCAAACTGGCCCTGGTCTAACGAGCCGATATTCAGTGATAACGTCATGCGGGTAACTGTACTGCCGTTTTCAGCATTGCTGCCGCTAATCGTCGCGCTGGAAAACAGCGCCAGCACATTGCGAATCGTCTGCGCTTCCTCTGCTGCCTGCGGGTTGAAGAACGGGTCGGCGGCGATGCTCCACAGGTCAGCAAACGGATACATCGCCTCCGGGTTGGCCAACATCAGAATGCCCGCCTCCTCTACCAGATATATTTCCTCGACTTCCTGGAAGGCCTGGGTATCGCGCAGGCCACCGTCCCCGGTGAGGGCGACCTCAACCACCGTGCGCGACCCAATCACGAACACGTCGTCGTTAGCACCCACAATCACCTCAAACGGGAACTGGAAGTTAAACCCGCTCTCGTCGGTGATGGTGTACACACGCACGTCTGTTCCGGCGAGGGTTTCGGTGGTGCGCTCAATGCTCACGTCGCTGAACGCTAAATCTTGCTCAAACTCCACCAAAAGCTGAGCCACCGCCGCGTCAATGCCGTCGGTGGTGCGGGCAGCGGCCTCTGCGTCGTTGCTATCATCGAAAATCAACCCGAACTCAACCGGCGCAACAGAAAGGTCGTTGTAGTCACGCACCCGGCTGACCTCGGAGTTGATGCCCAGCACCAGCGCAAAATCACTGTCCATCCAACTGAGTATGTCGTCTTCCAGGTCCAGGCCGCTGTAACGCCGCAGTCCCAACTGCGCCAGGAACAGCGCCCCCTCAACGTCGGCCTCATTGATGCGGAAGTCTGGGGCGATGTCGGCTTCGGCCTGTAACCGGGCGATGGCGCGTATGTTTTCCACGGTAGCGTCATACAGCCTTGCAAAGTCACTACTAAGCAGCACAAACGCCATGTCTGCCGGGATATGGTCGGCAAAGGCGGGGGCAATCCGCACTGGCACGGCCACTTGCAGCCCTTCTGCCTCAAGGTTGGTGTTGTCTGCATTTTGCACGAAGTCAATCGTCAGGGTGCGCTCGTTCAGGATGGTACCGCCCAGCGCAAGACCATCCACCGCAGCCAGGAACGGGTTCAGGTAGGCGGCATCAGCGGCCTGCTGCTCTGGGGCTATGGATGGGTCGAACGCGGCAGCGGCCACACTTCCTTCAATCAGCGCGGCGTAGTCTGCAAACGCAATAAAGTTATAGGTATCTTCCGGCAGCCGGGCCAGCGTTTCATTAAAGGCGGCATCAGCCAGCAGGGAGGGCTGCGGCATATCAATCGCGTCCAGCAGGTCAGCCGGGTTGCCCATCACAAAAGCGGAGGGGGTCAGCAGCAGCGCCAGCCGGGTTTCATCCGGTTGGTAGTACACATATTCACCTGACTGCGCCCGCACCCGCAGGTCACCGGGCGTGGCATCGGTGATGGCGGCGTCCAGCGCGGCTTCGGCCTCGTCGCGGTCAGCAATCTCAAACGCGACAATGAACGGGAAGTCACCATCAGCAATCACCTCATCAATGTTGTTGAATGTCGCCACCTCAAACACCACATTATAGTCCGTGATGCCCACGGCCAGGCTGTCCCCCAGCCAGGGGCGCATGGCCGTGTCGAAGTCATCGCCAAAGAATTCATTTGATACACTGTTCAGGTAGTCACGCACGGGGGTGATGTCACCAGGGGCGGGTTGCCGCCGGAAGCTGGCCGGTTGAATATCGGCAGCGCCCACCCGAAAGATGCGGTTGTTGATTTCAGCAGCAATTGCATCTGCTATGTTAATGAAATTGTCGTCGGTTCGCATGGCCACATACAGCCCGGTAGACTGCGGGAAGTTCCCGGCAAGGTGAATCAAATCGGTGATGGGGGCAGCGTTTGCAGTGGGTAGGGGAAGGGTGAGCAGGCAGGCCAGCCCCGCCAGCCATAAAAAGCACTTCAGCATAAGTTTTGCATCCTGGTGACTTATCATTATTGAGTACACTTAGTATACGATAAACTGCAAGCGCGGTGGATAACGTTTCATTACGGTGACGGGCAATTCTATGGGAATTCCCACTCAATCCCGAACAACGTAAATTTACACCGCTGCGTTTGACAGTACCCGGCCCGGTGCATACAGTGATAGCGTTAAGGTCATCATTGCTTCATCTACATAAGGGAACGCACACCATGCACAAACACATCGCCCATTTTATCGGGGGGGCACTGGCCGCAGCCCTTGCTCTCACCCTCACGCCGCCTTCGGTTTTTGCCCAGGGCAACCTTAGCCCGTTTTGCGACTACATCAACGGCTTCACGCTGGATAGTGCCGTCACCTTGGGCGATGCCGTCACACTGGGCCAGCCGCCCGTTGAGGTCGTATTTGAGGGGGTCTATTCCGCTGAGGAATCCTTCATGCAGTTCGAGGCCGTAGACGACCTGCTGCCCCTCAACGCCGGGGAAATCATTACCGTCACCGGGGCACCCCTCGCTGCCGATGATGCCGCCGAGCGCCAACCAGAAGCAGTGGCCGTCGCAGCGCTAACGGCCACAGACGGCGTAGTGATTCGCAAGCTGCGGGCTTACAACCCGGTCACGGGCACCAGCGCGGGCATCGCCATGCCGGCAAACGCGCCCATCACCAAAATTCGCGTCTCCAGTGGCAATGGCATCCCCATGACGGTGACCTGCTCCCTGGAGCCAATTGAGACGAAAGACGAAGCGCCAGACGTTGTGTTGGCCAAGAGCGCCGTGCCAGAAATTGACCTGACTGCCAGCGACCTGCCCGTAAGCGGCCTGATTGGCCAGTTCAATCACGGCGACATCGTTCAGGTGACGCCGCAAGAGCGCCCCCAGCTTACCGTGCAGTTCGGCAACAGCAGCCAGCGACCGATCCCCGATATTTCACTGGCCTGCCTCATGGACGGCGCGGCGACGTTCACCGATCAGGTGGCCATTCACGGTGCCTTCGCCACCGCTGACCAGTCCGACAAGGGGCTGAGCTTTGGCCCGCCGGTGCCGTCCATCAACGCAGGCCAAAACTACAACGTCACGTTTGCGGTGAACCCGGTTGAGGGCGTCAGCACGGTCACCTGTGCGCTAACGACACCCGGTTTTGCGCCGGTGGTGTTCACCCAGGCCGTGGGCATCCGGTAACCGGGTATCATGCGGGAAACACGTAACGACTCAGGTGCTAAACCCATCTTACGGTCTCGCACCCGCCCTCACCCCGCTTTCCAGTGCCAACGGCCCGTTTGGGAGAGCAGGGTTGGGGTGAGGGCTGGGTCGTTACGTGGGCAGTTCGTTTTGCAAAGCGGTTGAGCGCCCGTACTGCGCGGGGGCTGAGATGGCCCAGGGTGGCATGGCGACCCACACCCGCACATTTCATCGCAGCGCTTTTGCCCTATACTATGCGATGTAAGCCATTTGTTCACGTATTAAGGAAACCACAACCCATGAAACGCATTGCGATGCTGCTGCTCATGCTGCTGCTGACGGTTCCGGCGGCGGTGCTGGCCCAGGCCGATGACATCGAACGGGGCCAGGACTTGCTGGCCGAAGGCGAGTTTGAAGACGCCGTAGACGCCTTCACCGCTGCGCTGGAAGAAGACGCCCGCAACGTAGACGCGCTGCTGGGCCGTGCCGAGGCATATGCCAGCCTGGGTGACAGCCGCCGCGCCCTGGCCGACGCCGAACGCGCCATTATCCTGGACGAGTCCTCACAGGCGTACTATGTGCGGGCGCTGGCCCTGCTCGTTGACGGCGACTTCCAGGGTGCCCTGGACGACCTATCGACCGCCGCCCAGCTTGACCCGGAAAACCCCGACGCCTACGTGCTGCAAGCGGACATCTACTCCGCGCTGGGTGAAACCGAACAGGCCCTCGCCAACTACGACGCCGCCATCGAAATCGACCCGGAAAACGCCGACTACTACTACAATCGCGGCCTGATCTACTACAACACCGGCGATCTAGAAGCCGCCCTGGAAGACTATAACGCTGCCATCGAAATCGACCCGGACAACGCCGACTACTACTTCAGCCGCTCTTACGTTCACTTTGACCAGGGCGACCTGGAAGCCACTTTAGAAGATGATACCCGCGCTATCGAACTGGCCCCAGATTTCGCCAGCGGCTATCTGAATCGCGGCTTCCATCTGTGGAGTGACGGCCAACTAGAAGACGCCGCCGTAGACTACTATGAGTGGATTACGCTGCTGGAAGAAAATCACGAGGAACTGGACGCCGTTGAGAAAGCCGACACGCTAAACCTGGAAATGAACGAGGGCTGGGCGTACTTTGTGCCCTTTAGCGCACCGGAAGCGTCCCTGCTGAACGTAGAAGTGTTTTCACCGGGTGGCCTGGTAGACCCGGTTGTGGTCATCCTGAACGATGAAGGCGTGCCCATCATGGTAGACGATGACGGTGGCTTTGGCCTGAGCGCCCTCATCGAAGATTACGCCCTGCCCTACCAGGGCGACTATACCATCGTCATCAGCCACGCGGGCGGCGGCTCGTTTGGCGACATCACCGCAGAAATCGAAATCGGTGTAAACTTCGGCAACGCTTAAATCTCGTGGGCAGGTCGATGTGCCTGCCCCAACATCCATCCCACTAACGGCTACACATACCCATCCACCGATTGGGCCAGTTCCCCCAAATCCAGCCGTGAGGTCATATCCAGGCTCATCGGCGTTACAGACACCACCCGGTCTACGAACACGGCGTACACATCGCTGTCCGGCTCGGCATCCTCCGGGTTCAACTCCATCGCGTAGCCCAATGTTTGCGGGCTGTAAGAGGTACTGCGGTCTGGCACGACAGGCCAATACACCCGCTTGCGCGACAGGCGCGTCATGCGCCAGGGCGTAGCGTTGGTCACGTCAGATGGCAGGTCAATCTTCAGCACGTCCAGGTCGAACGGCAGCGCCTCAGCCAGTATCCACTGGGCAAAGCGCCGCGTGAAGTGCGCCCCACTGGTGAAATCTACAGCGCGGCTGTAGGTAAGGTGCTGGTTATGGTCGGTTTGCTGGCTGACGGCCATCGCAGGCACGCCGAAACTGGCCGCTTCCAGGGCCGCGCCCACCGTCCCGCTGATAGTCACGCCGTTACCTGTGTTCTCACCGTAGTTAATCCCACTGATGACCAGATCAGGCTTGCGCCGGGAAATTTCCATAATGCCATGCTGCACGGCCTGGGCCGGTGTGCCATCCACTGAAAAGGCGGGGAGCGGTTTGCCTTCCTGGGGGATAATCGCCCCGGTGCTGTCGTTGGGCAGGCTGCGCCCGGTACCGCTTTGCTGGCGCATGGGTGCCACGATCAGCACCTCCGCCATATCCTGAAACGCCTGGGCCACCGTCCACAGGCCGGGGGAGGCGATGCCGTCGTCGTTGGTGAACAGAATTAACGGGCGGGTGTTGCTCATGGATTTACCTTTGCACGCTTTGTCACACGCCAACTATAGCCCACATTGCCGCCCCGCCACAAGCATCGGTGCCGCCCGCCCACAAGGGTGCCTTTCAATATTTTGGCAGAAACCGTTGCCTTCTCCCCAAACCCCTCTCCCAAACGGGCCGTTCGCCTTGGGAGAGGGGCTTCAAGTCCAGTTAGACGGTGTTGGACGCACCTCCCCCCTCGCCTGGCCGCAAAGCGGCGGTCGGGAGAGGGGGAATTGAGGGGAGTGAGGGCTTCATCGCTAACAATCTGAAATGCACCCCGCCCACACCCCCTTATTGAAGGTATGGATTGCTATTCAGGGGGGCGCTACCCGGCTTCTTCGGTGGCTGTCGCCTCTTCCGTTGCTTCCATTGGGGCTTCTTCAGTCGCCA
>DAOTTY010000260.1:0-17814 GCA_034437575.1 Anaerolineae bacterium
GCGGGTGTGCCTGCCGCGCTGCGGTCTAGCAGCAGCAGCACTGCTACCCCCACCATGTAAACCACCGCCGCCGGGGCCAACTGCGGCACCAACGCCGATAAAATCATAAGAGCAGGGCCGAAAAGGGCCAGGGCCAAAAAACGCAGGGTAAGCATTACGGCACAGCGCCTAACGCGGGACTTCTAGCTTGCTCAACATCCGCCGGAAGACCGCATCTGTATCCAGCCCTTCGATTTCGGCTTCCGGGCGCAGATAGACGCGGTGGCGCAGCGTGGGCGGCACCAGCATTTTGATGTCATCCGGCGAGACGTAATCACGGCCTCGCAGCGCGGCAAGGGTTTTGCTGGCCAGCAGCAGGGCCACCCCCGCCCGCGTGGACGCCCCATGCGCGAGTTCGGCAGCGTTACGTGTGGCATGGGTGATCGCAGCAATGTAGTTCAGTACCCCTTCTTCCACCTGCACTTGCTGGATGATGCTGCGAATTTGTGGTAAATGCTGCGGGCGCAAGATGGGCTGCAACCCCACTGCATCTAAATCCCCGGCGCTAAACCCGTTGTGATAGCGGCGCAGCACCTCGGCTTCAGCCTTTTGGGGCAGGTAATCAATCATGATTTTGAACAGGAAGCGGTCGAGCTGTGCTTCTGGTAGGGGGTAGGTGCCGTCCATTTCAATCGGATTTTGGGTGGCAATCACGATAAACGGGTCGGGCAGCATTTCCGTTGTGCCCTCAATCGTCACCTGCCGTTCTTCCATTGCTTCCAGCAGGGCGGCCTGCGTTTTAGCCGGGGCGCGGTTGATCTCGTCTGCCAGCAGGATTTGGGTGAAGATTGGCCCGCGTTTCAGGTTAAAGCGGCTGGATTGCATATCGTACACAACTGTGCCGACCACATCGGCAGGCATCAGGTCTGGCGTAAACTGGATGCGCCCGAACTCTGCCTGCACAAGCCGCGCCAGGGTTTTGGCAATCAGCGTTTTGGCGGTTCCGGGTGGGCCTTCTAACAGCACATGCCCCCTGGTGATGAGCGCCACCAGAATCAGTTCGATAGTGTCGCCCTGGCCCACCAGCACCCGTGACGCCTGTTCGCGCATCCGTTGCAGCAGCGCTTGTATATTCTGTACGGACATGATCCCTCTTAGTATTTATGTGCGAATCCAGCCGGGTTTAGCGCGTGCCCACCCGAACCAACCACGCATTCACCTCGGTTGCCAGCGTGAGCAGGTCGCTTTCGGTAACCCTGGGGTTTTGCAAGCGCATCAGCAGCCCGGATAATGCCGCCTCGTCAATATCGGGGCTGCGCGATGCGGCAACACTGGCGAATTGGGCATCACTCAATGACGCATCAATGCTGTAGCGCTCGCCCAGGCGGCGGCGCAGCCGGGTGCGATAGTGACTGAGTATATCGGTTTGACGGCCACTCCGCCGGAACAGATTAGCCAACGCAACGATGTACTCAACGGGTTCGCGGCGCAGCCGGTCCTCTAGCAATGGGACGGGCGCACCCAGCCGCCGCCCCCGCGAAATCAGATAGACCAGCGCCAATACGCCCAGCAGCAGCACGCCCCGCCCTGCCGCAGAGCGCACCATCCAACCCATGACCCCCAACGGCGCGTCTGAGTCGCCAGCGGTGGGTAGCTGTGCCTCATCAAAGCCGACGCGGGCACGCTGCGGGTCAATCCCGGCCATCAGGTTGGCTACCAACCGCTGTGAGGCCGGGTCCTGGATACCGCGATTGGTGAACGGATAAACCGTCCCGCCAACAAACACCTCCCCTGCCCCCACTGGAATCGACAGCAGCACCGCGTCTTGCCCGTCGGCCATGTGAATAACCGCGTTGGGGTTGTCTGTTTCAACGATGTTGGCAAAGCGCGTCTGCACGTTGTCAAAGGCGGGGGCATCCAGCGTGGGTGCCGTCAGGGACATGCGACTCAACACGACGGTGTTTTGTGTGATGCGGGTCTGGAAGGCGTCCAGCAGCGGGTTCACGCGGGTTTCGGTGCTGGCCACGATGAGCCGCCCACCGCTGTTCACCCAGTTCGCAATCGCGGTGATTTCGTCGTCACTGTGCCGCCCCGGCGGATTGAAAATCAGGATTGCGGCATAGGGCGTTGGGTCTATCGGGTCGCGGGTGATGCGCTCTACCTGAAACCCGGATCGTTCTAACCACTGCCGGATGATGCTGACGCCGCCATCCCTGCTGTTGGTCACACTGTTGGTTTGTTGTGTCGGCTCCGGCAGGAAGATCACCGCGAGAGTGCCAATCGCAAAAATCGCAGCCACCGCGAAGATCAGCAGCTTCAGTTCTGTACTCATGCGGTTGAACACACGCCTCATCATGCCTGCTCCGTTGAGAGGCGCAGCAGGCGGTCTACCTGCTGGCGGAAGCGCTGATAGTCTTCCTCGGTGATGTCCGCAAAGCCGTACCACGACCTATCGAAGAAGTCGATAATGGGGGCCAGCAGCGCCCCCAACTGTGGCTGATCCTGGATTTGTACGAGATGCTCACGGTTGGTCAGGGTCGGGTCGTAGCGAATAAGGCCGCTTTCGTCCAGCTTGAGCAAGCTAGACAGGTACAGGTAGCGCACAGCAGCGCGGTAGTCGCGCACCCGCTCTGATGAACTCGCCCGCTCCAGCGCATCCCCCGATGTTTGCGGGTCGTCTACGGCGTCCAGCTTGAGGGGGGCCAGCGCAGTTGTAAACCGGAGTCCGCGAGCGATGAAGAACAGCGCGGCCACAACAGCCATCACGCCCAGGGCGATGAACACGGACTGCATCAGCCCGCCAAGCTGCCAACTGAAGTTAGGGGCGACGCTGCGCCGCTGGCTTGGTTCCGCAGGGGCGGGCGTAGGGCGCGGTTCGGGTTCGTCCACAAGGCCCGCCAACCCGTCGAGCGACAGGCCCTCGCCAGCCTGGAAGCCACGCACGGCGGCAATCCGATCCTGCGCCGTTTGAATCGTGAGACCATCGGCACGGGTTGGCAATTGCAGCCAGCTTGTGTCTACCGCGATGAGTTCGCCCCTTTCCAGGCGCACAGCCGTAACAGGTTGCCAGCGGGCGTTAATCTGCTGGATAACCTGTGACCGTCCCTGACCTGATGCGTTCAGCGCCCGATTCAAATCAGACTGCGTGAGGCGCAGCATGTTCCAGTAGTCACCTTCATCAACAGTAGACTGGGCGGCAGCACTCCCCGGTAGGCAAAACATGACTACCAACACCGCGCAGGCCGTTACAAGGGTACGAATCATAGGCCGAACGCCGCGAACACGCCGTAAATCAACAAGGCGAACCCCCCGAAGATTCCGGCGATCAGCACAACCAGAATTAGCATATTGACCACATCACGCCCATCTATCAGGCCGCCAGACGGCTTGGGCGACGGCACCTGATTGGCACGCGGCGCGGTGTGCTTTGACAGGTAAAACGACACATCCAGGGCTTCCAGGCGCACGCGGGTGTCGTAGTAAAACACCACCAGCACAATCAAGCCGAGCGGCGTTGTGAAAATGGACAGCAGCGTTTGACCGCTGTTCTGCGCTACAAGCAGCGCTTCATCATAGCCTGCATTTTGCAGCGGCAGCACAATCAGGCCCAGCACCAACCCAAACGAGATCACAATGGTGAACGAGATCAAGCCAATAAGCGTGGACAGGCTCAGCCCGCGCCAAAAGCGCTGCTTGCCCAGATGCCACGCCCGGTTCAGGGCATCCATAGATGACACGTCTTCCAGGACGAGTACGGGCACCAGGAAGAAGCCAACAGCAATGGCGAAATACCCGGCAACTATGAAGCCAACCACACCTACAAAGCACAACGTCAACAGCGCACTCACAAAAAAGGCCACACCGAGGAAAATCGTGTACAGCAGATAGGCCATCGCCACCTGCCCGATGCGCTGCCTGACCCTATCGAACGCTTCGCGCAGCGTGATTTTGTTGCCGAAGTGCAGTTCAGATGCATAAACCGTCAGCACAGGCTGGGCGATTAGCGTTTGAATGATGGTGGACACCAGGCTGACGATGATTGTCAACAGCGACAGCACCACTGTTGCATCGGAGTTTGGCTGGCGCTGCTGCTGAATGGACAATGGAATCTGTATTATCGCAATCGGCAGCAGCACCACGGCTGTCACCGCTAAAAAAGGGATAACCCCCCGCCTGTAGATGCGAAATGTCCGGTCAATCATATCCATGACGGTCAGGTTGCCGCCCACAACGCCCTTCGACGCATCGTTAGGCTGGTTCGCAGATAACCCTGATAGCATGGCCGAATTCATTACCCATCACCCTCTGGCCGATTAGCTGAAACAGCCCACAGTATAGCACGATTCGCAGGTTCGTTGCGCTAGGTTCCGGCCTCGTCTTCGGTCGAAACGGGGTCGGGGGCGCTGTCTGCGCTTTCGTCTTCGGTGGAGACTGGCTCTGGCGCGGCTTCCTCGGCGGCTTCGTCCTCCGTCGAGACGGGTTCCGGCGCACCCTCAACCGCATCTTCGGTGGAAACTGGCGGCGGCACGTCATCGGTGGCGCTGGTTGGCGTGGCCGTATACCACGTAAAGTAAATCGTGATGCCCAGCAGCGCAGTTACCACCCACAGCGTCAGCGTGAAGCGCATGTAGATTTTGATGTTCTTGATTTTCAACCACCCCGGAAGCTGCTTTTCCAGCCACATGCGGGCCAGCAAATACGTTGCAAGTACCTGGGCGATGCCCCCCGTAATAATGTGAATCGTGGGCAGCAGAATGGCGCGGTCACTCAGCCCTTCGGGGATGTTGGGCGCAACCGCAAACGTGAATGAAGATACCATCACCAGCAAAATCAAGAACCAGTTCACAAGCGTGATGGTTGTCATCACGGTTTTGTGCTGCGGTTCAAAGCGCTTGCGCCGCGCATAAGCGTAGCCCACCACCATCAGCGGCAGCAGCAGCAAAATGTATGCCAGCAGCGTAATATCTGCGAGCATATCGGCATGGGTGCCCAAAAAGCCCGGTTGCATACGAAGGTTCATATGATTGTCTCAATTCGATGTGCATAAGTTAAGAATTGATGTCGCTCAACCTGATGGTACTCGCCCCCGGCAGATTGCGCCAACTTGTGCGGCTGTAAAGGGAACGGTGAACGCTCTAAGGAAATTCACTGACCTGTGCCCTTAACCGTGCTTTAAAATAGGCAGCAGAAGTGTGAGAACGTAAGACACCGTACAGTACATTCGGGTCAAAGTTGTGTACCCTGCAAGTTGCAGCCAACCTGTTTGCTGGCAACAGGAGAAACACCCTTGATGAGACAACCCATCCACACACCCAAATGGTCAGACTTCCCCACGCGGGTACTCACTGCCCTCATTGGCGCTCCGGTTGTTCTGGCAGCGGTTATCATCGGCCCCCCCCTGTTTGACGTTCTGGTGTTTGCCCTGGCTGTCGTTGCCGCTACAGAAATCCACACAACAATTTGCCCCGAACATCGTGGCGGGCCATTGGCAATGGTGACGGCCCTGGTGACGACCGTTGCTGTGATTGGTTACATGGGCCAGTTGATGCTGTTCTACGCGATAACGCTGCCAGTGATGGTGCTGGTCACACAGCTATTGGCACCGCCCAATACCAACTGGATTCACGGTGGGGTATATCCGGTGTTGGGGATGCTGTGGGCGGGTGTGCCACTGGGTTTGCTGCTGGTGCTGCGTGCAAACGGAAGCGGCTTGCTGTGGATTATGGCGCTGATGTGGGGCATCTGGTTTACAGATACGCTGGCCCTGCTGGGCGGGCGGTTGATTGGTCAGTACAAGCTGGCACCCGTGATTTCGCCAAGCAAGACAATTGAAGGGGCTTTGGTGGGGGTAGCCGGGGGCACGGCTATTTCTGCCACGATTTTGATTATGGGAGACTATCCGGTGTTTATGGCGCTGGTCGTTGGGGCGTCTGTAGCAACAATGGCTGTGTTGGGTGATCTGCTAGAATCCTGGCTAAAGCGCTATTTCAACGTCAAGGATGCGGGCAGCATCCTGCCGGGGCACGGCGGTGTATTAGATCGCATTGACGGCTTTTTAGGAGCTACGCCCGTGTATTGGCTGCTGTTGATCGCTTTTGGGTTGCTGTGATTTCATCAAACAATAGCATTTGCTTAGCACGGATTTAAACTATTTATAACATTGAGGGTTTTGGTTTAGAATCTATCGCTGTTTACCTCTATAGTACAGGACATTAGCAGCGATGGGTTTTATGCTCCAAGCCAACGAATCAGCTTCAGAAAGCACACACCGCATTCTCACCGAACAGGTCGATAAGGCGATAAATGACCTAAACACACCGGGCAACGACCTTGACGACGGCATTCATCAGGCCCGCAAGAGCATTAAGCGCACGCGGGCGGTGCTGCGCCTCGTGCGTGATGACATCAGCAGCAAAGCGTACAGGCGGGCAAACACCACCTTCCGTGATCTGGCTCGCAACCTTTCCACTGCGCGTGACAGCAAAGTTCTGCTAGATACGCTGACAGCACTGGTGAAAGACCACCCCGAACTCGATCAAGCGGCATGTGATGCCATCAAACAGCACCTACAAGCCGAGTATGAAGCACGAGCCGGTCAGCTTGACGGGCAAAGCGACATCATCACGCAAGCAACAGACGGCCTTAACACGGCAAAAGAGCGTATCGCAGCGATGTCATTCAATCACAAGGGCTTTAAGATGTTTGCTGGCGGGCTGCGCCGCACATACAGCCGGGGCCGTATGGAACTGTGGACGACCTACAAAAATCCCAACGCAGGGGCGCTTCACGAGTGGCGCAAGTCCGTAAAGTATCTTTGGCATCAGGTAGAAGTGTTGTCACCAACGTGGGAAACGCTGCTCGTGCCGTATGCTGAGGAGCTGCACATACTGTCCGATTACCTGGGCGACGACCATGACTACGCGGTACTCAAGCAGAAGTTATACGAACTCCCGGCAGAGACGACAGACGGCGCAACCATCTACCATCTCTCCAATATCATTGACGGTGAGCGCCTGCGCCTGGAAAAAGCATCATTCCAACTCGGCAAGCGCCTGTATGCCGAAGAAACGGCCCCCTTTGTTGAGCGCCTGGGCACATACTACCGGGCGTGGTCACGCGAGGCGGAACCCGCGACGGTCACTCAATAGGTGAGGTGACAGTCAGGCGTCCGGGCTAGCATCTACACGGAACGAGTCTGGTTGGGTGGGCGGTTGCAACGTAAGTCGATTAATCGCCATTTCTAGCCAGGTTCGCAGCGAATTAAGTTCCAACATGTAACACTCCATCAGCAGTTGGCTGTGTATAGACACCTGCCCCCGTTCTTGCATAGCTTTGTTGATGCCATCTTGATAGAAGCGGGTGCCACTCGTTGCGTAATGAATCGCATCGAGATATGCGTTAAGCCACGCCATCACCTGCTCTCGTGAAAGCCGCTTCTCCATAAACTGAAAGCGCAGCATAGCCAGTTCGCGCTGTTCATAAAAGGGTCGTGTCTTCGGCACATCCTGAATCCAGGCATCAAGTGCGGCTTCACCGCTTTCAGTGAGCGTATACATTTTGCGGGGCCGCGTTTCATGTTCTACATCTAGCTCGCCCACAATTGCGCCCTGTTTTTCCAGTCGCTTTAGCATCGGGTAAACTGAGCCGGGGCTGGCGCTCCAACTGTTGTAGCTATCCTCGTCAAAATAGCTCACGATACTGTAACCTGATTGGGGTTCTATACTAATTAGGCCCATTACGATATACTCTAAGGTCGTAAGTTCGCGGGTTTTATTGGCCATGACCCTCTGCCTGTGTTGTGTTCGATATATTACGAGTCTACCCTTAGACTGTGCTTCGAGGCAACCTGGCGGTGCAAAAATCTGCCGAATTACCCCTTATACAGCTTGACACACCAGTCGAGCCGATATACCTTGATTACGAACCGTAGTATCACGAGGAGAACAAAACCTCATGACCGCAGACGTACTCATCATCACCAACCGCGTGCAGCGCCGGGCGATCTTGCTGGCAGGTTTGCACAGCCTGGGGTACACCACCCTTTACGTTGAAACGCTGGATGAAGCACTGCACTATATTGGGGATGACCCTGAACCGGGCATCATGGCCATAGACCGGCCCTATGACCCGGTTGTGCTGCGGGAGTTCATCGCCACGGTGCGCGAAAAAAGCCAGATTAACATCATCACCGTTGGCTATGATGTGGCTTATGAGAACGGCTGCTTGCACCTGCCGCGCCGTGCCCCTGTTGATGTCGTGATTCAATCGGTTGAAACCCATCTGACCCTTTAGCACACAAGCGAGGGACACCAGTGGACAGCACAAACACCCAGGCAATCGTTACGTATGGGAGATACCCAGGGAAGGTAGCATAACCCCATCTGCAATTCCGAGAGAGTGACGCGGCCTGACTGTAAAATGCAAAATAGCCCCACCTGAATCCAATTCGATAAACCACCCCTTAGCGGCAGGCCCGTGTAGGATGGTAGAATATGCTTGCACAGGTATTGGTGGAGGGCATATTGACGGAGTTTGAAGTACGGCTGGCTATTCTGGACGATGCACACGCCATTTGTGACCTGGCGCGGTCACGGGTTGGGGTTTGGCAGCGCATGACACCTGGTGGGCAGGTCGAGAATGTAACTTATGAATCGCTGTCAATTTACGAACGTTGGCTGCACGGCGGCCCCTGGATGAGCGTGGAAACGGGTGCCTTGCAGTTGAGTTGTTTGCGGCTTGGCGGGGGTATCCCGGTTGTGGTGCTGGCTGACGATGGCAGCATACGCGGCTATGCGGAGCTTTACACAGGCACAGAGCCGTCACCCTATGGCCGTCACATGCACCTGGGGCACTTCACCATCAACACAGAGCCAGACGCCCGCGATGCCCTTTTCGCGTGGATTGTGGAACATGCCCGCCAGAACCGCTGCGAGCGACTTACAGTCAATTGTGCTGTGAACGACGAAGCCGTGATTGACTACTACACCGCCCAGGGCATGACCGCCATTGACGACATGCAGCGGCTGGTGATCGCGGCGAAAGCAGGGCAGGTGTTTTACAAAGCCGTTGAACACCTTGACGACAGCGCCGAGCAAATTAACGGGTGGTATATGTGGATTGGCAGGCTGGGCAGCGCCCGCTACCAATGGGAAGCGCTGTGGCCGCGCACCTGGGACGTTATCCCGCAAATTCAACAGCGCAAGACGCACCGCCTCAACTTCAACGCTGCCGGGAACGACGCCTATGTACTGGTGCGGCAGCAGTTGTTTCGCCCGCGCCTGGCCGACGTGTTCTGCTGGACGCCCAAGCCGCCCACTGGCCAACTGATTACCGCCATCCGCGATTGGGCGCAGCGCGAAGGCTATCGTAAGCTGGTGATGCCAACGACCACAAACGCAGTCAAAACGCTGGGCCTGGATGCCGAACCTGACGGCTACCGGGAAAACATCTATGCCCTCACCCTTTGACCGTAACGAACACGGGAAACCACCTCATGCCACTCTACCGCTCAGATCACGTCGAATACAACATTGACAGCGGCCACATCTCTATCGTGAAAGATGACGGCCAGTCCCTGCCTGCTTATTGGGCAAGACCCAATCGCGGCACTAAGTTCCCTGGGGTCGTGCTGATTCACAACTGGTGGGGCATGACAGACATCATCCGGCGGATGGCACACACCTTCGCCACCACCGGGTACTACGTCATCATCCCGGATTTGTTCAATGGTGTTCATCCCAAAAACCACAGCGAAGCCATCGAAGCCGTCAAGAACCTGAGCGATGCGGGCTGGCTGGGCATCGACGCCGCCCTGAGCGTGCTGGAAACCCATCATCTGTCTAACCACAAAGTCGCCGCTGTGGGCATCGGGTTAGGGGGCAGCCTGGCATATGAAGCCGCCATCAAGCGTGACGACCTGGAAGTCGCCGTTGCGTTCTATGGGTTCCCGCACAAGTATTTTGGCCAGTTCCGCAGGGCTAACACGCCCATTTTGGGTATTTACGGTGACAAAGACGCCATCATCAAGCCAATGGTGGTCAACAAATTGCGCGAGGAACTGGCCGCCACCCCCATTGGTGACCAGCACAAGATCGTCACGCTGGCGAATGCCTCGCACGATTTCGTCGTAGACGCCCCTACAGAGCAGCAGCGCATGATTGTCAGTCAAGCATGGCAGGCCGCCCAAGACTTTATCCGTGTGTATGCAGAACCGCCCGTCAACACCAGGGCGAAGCGGCAGTAATGCGCGTGGACTGGTGCCTGACGGCTGCTATTACGCCAGGGCAGGCGCAGTCGGGGTCGCATCTGCTGCTGGCGGTGCATAGATTTCAGGAACAGACGGGGAAGGCCGACATTCAGAGGGGGTAGTAACTGGTGTATCTATTCAACTTGCCGTGCGAGGTGTAACAAAATGACTTACAGAGCGGTAGGCCGCCACACCGGGTGGCCCCTAAAAAACCCAAGTGACCTGTAGGGACGCGCAACGGCGCGTTGCCGATGAGCGCCAGCAATAAGAAGATCCCCCGGACGGAAAGTGACGTGCTAGGCGATGTTATAATCGAGAAAATAGCTTGAGGTGTGATGATGACTGTCAAACTGAAGAAAGCCATCACGGTATCTGAATTCCAGACCTTTGTTGAGCGTGACGAAAACCGCGAACAGCGTTTTGAACTTATCGCTGGGGAGATTGTTGAAGTGCCATCCAATCCGTTCGTATCGGTGATTGCGAACCTCATATCCTTTTACATTCGACTGTTTCTGAGGGATAACAATCTGCCAGGTCATGTAACGGGTGAGGGAGGAGGCTTCATCATCGACGGGCAGGTGTTTGCGCCAGATGTGGCCTATGTGCGTGATCTGCCTACCGATAAGGGTTTTGAAGACCAGCCGCCGTTACTGGCTGTGGAGGTGATCTCGGACCCGGGTAACAATGCCGAGCAAACCGACTTACGCCGAAAGCTGGCCCATTACATGCGTGCAGGAACCGTCGTTTGGGTTGTGGATTATGTGGCGCGGCAGGTAGAAGTTCACCAACCGGGTGAGCGAGTCGTGCTGGTAGGAGAGACGGGACAACTCACTGCGGAAGGCATCCTGTCGGGTTTTGAGTTGGCAGTTGGTGAAATCTTTCCGCAGGATAAGCAACAAACAGGTGAGACCGACTAACCACGGCAGCCAGAAACGCGCAAAAGCCGCCCAACGGACAGGCCAAGTCGGGATTGTACCTGCTGGTATTTGACCTGCTTCAGTCCATGGCGTCATTCATTAGCGCGATGGTCAGCGGTGGGGGAGGCGGCTATGGAAGTATGTCCATCACCGAGACGACCGATCCAGAGGAGCTACCGAGCATGTTCGCCGGGACCGATTCAAGCGTGATGAGCAACTTTGCCTGGAGTTTTGGATGCTCTCCGCTACGTGCGGATAGTCAGTGAACTCAAGCTTCTTGCTCGTGATTGCCCACACTTTGGCCTATAAGCGGGTAGATAGCCATCAGCTTGAGGCCAACGTACATCATAAAAATCGGGAAGATATACGTCAGCATCCGGTTACCAGAATCGCCAGGCCCAATGCGAAAAGGGTCGGAGATAACAGGCCGTATCACCAATATAAGCAAGAAAAACGCCACAATCGGATAAATGAAGAGCATCGCGTGAGGGGCTTGTTCTCTAGGTGAGATCAATAACAAGACGGCGCTAGTAATGACAACCAAACTCCACCAATCCGAAATAAACAAGTGATAACCTAACGCATGAAGACTTAACCATATATTCCAAGGGTTCCAGATTGTGCCGGCTATTGTCGCCAACCCCAACACGACCAACATCAGTTTTGGCAAATACGGCAATAACCGCCCAAATACGGGGATGCGCCAAGCCGAAAGGATATACACAATTGCCGCCCCCAACGCCATTATCTGCATCAATACCGATCTTGAACTGAATACATCCCCGCCGGATACGCTCGGATTAAGGCCCCATACCCACCCCAAAAACAGAAAAATAAACCCGGTCGGGAGCAAGACGGTTAAAGCTCGCGCCCGCCAGTTGATCGACGGTTGCGCCAGCAACACCACAAATACCGTTAAAGCAACTAGCGGAGCTTCGCGTCGGAATAACCCGAACCCGATCATGGCGATGGCCGCCACCCACAACCAGGCATCGTCTTTTTCTTGGATGCTTAGCCACAACGCCGAAACAGCAGTAAACAAATAAGCTGCACTATACAGCGAGTTATGAACGTAAAAATACTGGAAAAGCATCCCCCAACTGCTGAATAAAACCGCCGCTAGCACCAATGCCGTCCCTAGTGCTTGTTTTCGGTTCATCACCACGGAGTAAAAAGCCCGGTTAACCAGATAAACCCACGTCAGGCAAAAGATATACCCCGTCAATGGCTGGAGCATATACAGGTAGTCGCTTCCTACCCAATAACTTGCGACATGCAGGAAGGGCAACCCAGGCCCCCACGAAAGAAATTTCGTCGCGACAAGCGAGGTTAGCCCTTCGGTCGCTATCGTATTGGCAAGAAATATTTGTGAAAATGAATCCGGTGTTTGCGCAGTCCGGTTCCAAATAGCAGCCGATATACCAACGATAAGAAAGCCAACCGACGGCAACAGGCACCACAGCCAATCGTGCAGGCTCATTTGCCAGGTTTGCCGCCAAACGTTAATGAATATGATGCCTAAAGCAAGCACGACAAGTACGCCAACCGCACCAGGGATAACCGGTGTCCGGATCACAACCAACCAAAAAAGCACACTCAATATCCACAATAACATCCCCCACAAAAAACCAGATAGGCCGATAAAGGCAATAGGGATTCTGTTTCTAAAGGGGAGAAAGAGAAATATACCCAGGATGTGAAGCCCCAACAAGAACGCTAATTGTCCTGCCATATAGCTTGTATCCTTTCTGGTAAGTCGTTAAACGAGACGACCAATGCGCGACTATCGTCAATATGTGTCAGGATAACCGTATCCGTTGCCGGCCCGGTAGGGATGACCGCCAGATAATCGAAATCGTTAATCCCCTTTATTTCTTGTACTGGTTGGCTGAGTAGGCTGTCGATCTCTTGTTGAGTGAGGAAATACGCCGGTTCGTGCGACAATTCCCAACCGCTTAGCCTCGCCCACTGTGCGAATCGGTTGAACTGTAAATTGCCACGGCTAATATCGTAATCTTCTGGGATGTTGATCTTCAATGTGGCTTCTCTGTAATATTCTCGCATGAACATATAAAAAGCTGTACCGGGCCGCAGTAAATCAACCAGATCATTGCCGGCACGTTGCGGCAAGCGATCCCTGTTATCAACAAGGATATTGGCATTGACTACCAGCACCCCCAATAGCATTAGAGCCAATAGGCGTCTTCCTATCGCGGAAGCCATCGGGTTCTTATCTGAGGTCAAGATAATGATAACTGCGAACGTTGCGATAGTCCCCCACCCGACGATAAGCCGCGATTCAATCCCAGAAACTAAAAAGGCCGTCAAGAAAAGTAGCGTCAATACAATCACATAAGCACGGGTTATAAACCGGGCAGACAACCAAGCCGGGCGGAAGAAGCCAATCACCAATAGCACAGCCGACCCACCAGACAACCCGGCGAAAATAATTCCCAACGGCGCAGCAACCGAATACGACCGACCCGTCGTACAGCTTGCTTCGCTCACTAACAGCAACAAAAAACTAACCATACCCAGCATAACCATAGGGGCATACCGCGTCAACGTCAAACGCGCTAACTCGCGCAATGCCTGAGGCGTCTTTTCCGGGAGCCGCAAGGCAATTGCGGCAACGTAAAGCATCGAAACGCTTACCCCCAACACCAACCAATAAAACGGATGATGCCAAACATACGGATAAGGGGTAGGCAAACTATAGCTATACTCAACATTTGTTGCCGTTTGGCCTTGCCAAGAGTACATTGTACAATGATCGATACGCCGCACAACTTCGCCAACACCAACCGTGGCTTCATCATTCAAGAAGATGTCATTAACCCCTGTCACGGCCCAACTCATTTTTACACGTTGCCCTGGGTAAAGCAGATAGGCGGGGCTGAATTCAAAATAGAATACCGCATCCCCAATATCGCCCTCAATCGTGCGAGAGCCAACAACCCCCTGGCGTATGCTCATGGCAAGTGTAAATAGGATAATGGCCGACAGAACAAGCAAAGTCGGTATCAGAAATAAATTAAGGCGATTAACTTGCATCTCTCTGTTTGTCATTTCGCTAGTCATGAACGTAGTGGGTTAAAAAGCATAACTGCTCAGGGGCTTTATCCCCGCCCCCCACAAGCCCCTACAAAAGCCTGACCAAAACTTTAGCTCTGAAAATCTTTAATTTTCACAAAGAAACCGTCTAAACTTCCATCTTGGATGACAAAGTATGACAATTTTTGGCCACTTTTTATAAAACGTGTTGGGTTGTGGGGTCAAACTCCGCGATAGCTTATCGTTATGTGAGTAGTTACTAAAAATCATCGATCCAAAATCGAACGCACGACCCGCAACTAAACTAAAACCCCGCTATTCTACTTGTGCCGTAACCGTAAAGCAAACCCGCTGCGTGCGTCGCTATTTGCCCTGATACTGTAGCGGTTCGGTATTTTGTTGGTGATACCACTCAAAATCAATCAGAACCGTATTCTCTTTCCACAACCGGCCACCACTCCCATAGAAATCTCCTGGGGCAGTTTCAATATAGAGCGCATTATCGATCTCATCTAACGTAGCGCCGTGAGTGTAAAGCCGTAACCGTATTGTGTATTCGCCTTGTTTTAGCGGCCAGCGTGGGACATGGCAAACCAGCTCACCTTCATCCGCAACGCCGACGATCTCATCCCCCGTCATATTAGAGGCAAGTACCAATTTTGGTTGCTGCAAATAATCCGTTACAATAATAGCCGCCTGCAAATTTTGTGGACGGGTATCGGTACTCTTGTAAGTTAGAACCAGGTTTACAGGTTGCCCGGTTACCGGGTTTTTCATGTCGTTACCGTTTAGATCACACATACGAAAAGCCGTGATTTTAATCTCGCCCGACCCAGAACGATCCGTTCGATCTTCAAGGTTTACACCGCTAACCGACTCCAGCATAGCCGAACTATACTGATTCACCACATCTTTAGGGTTTCCGTTTGCCTGGATTTCGCCGTCATGTAACCAGATAATCCGATCGCATAGGCTAACCACAGATTCCATATTGTGGCTAACATATACCACCGTGCGGCCCTGGCGGGCTACGTCGCTCATCTTCCCCAATGATCGCTTTTGAAATGACAAATCGCCAACAGCTAATACCTCATCAATCAACATCACATCCGGGTCGAGATAAGCCGCGACAGCAAACCCCAACCGAACGCGCATCCCGCTAGAATAGTGTTTCATCGGGGTATCAATAAACTTCTCCACACCGGAGAACTCAACAATTTCATTGAAATGATAATTAATATCATGACGATTCATCCCTATAATTGCACCACTCATGTAGATATTTTCACGTCCGGTCAACTCTGGATGAAAACCAACCCCGACTTCTAACAAGGCCCGCAACTGCCCGCGAATATGTGCATAACCGCTAGTCGGCTTAGCAATCCGTGCCAAGATTTTCAACAGTGTACTTTTACCAGCCCCATTTTTGCCGATAACACCCAGCACCTCCCCCGGTTGAATTTCAAATGAAATATCCTTCAACGCCCAGAATATTTCGTTAGAGAAAATAGGCGTTTTTTCCTCTAATAAGCTCCGTACACGTCGGACCGGTGTGTTCAGCCAATATGCAAATCTACTGTCAACTTTTGAGATAAGTTCCGGTTTGACACCAATATGGTATCGTTTGCTTAGGTTTTCGACCTTAACTGCGTAATCATCACCCATTGAAGAGGGGTACTCCTAACTGACATCTGCGAATATGGCTTCCATCTGATGAAATACGTACAGTCCGCTAACCAAAATAAAAGCCGTCAGGCCAGCGGATACCAACCCCGCTGACATCATCGGCGGTTCCGACCCGATAAACCCCCAACGAAAACCCTGTACAACCGTCACCATTGGGTTAAGCGCCGTGTAGATAAAGCGATATTGTTCTGGCACCTCGCTGTAAGAGTAAACAACAGGCGTCAGGTACATCAATGCCAATGCAATAAAATTTACCATACGTGCCATATCACGGAATAAGACATTAATTGCGGAAAACCATATGCCCAACCCTAGCGCCCACAATATCGCCAGCAATATAAACAGCGGCAAGTAAATGAGGTTAACGGTTGGCACCTGTTGGTAAAAAATTAGCAAGACGATCATGATTGCGAATGAAATCGTAAAACTCAACAGCGCACCGATCACGCTGGAGATAGGTAAAATAATCCGTGGAAAATAAACTTTTGTCACCAACGAATTTGCATTCTGAACACTGATGGTTGCCATCCCGAGCGCAGACGTAAAGAAATTCCAGGGGACAATAGCAACAAAGTTGAACACTGCATACGGCACATCATCCGATTTGACCGTCAAAAAGTTGCCGAACACAACCGTAAAAATCACCATCGACATAATCGGCGTAATCAACAACCAGCTTAGCCCCAATATGGTTTGTTTATATTGTACCGACACATTTCGTACCGTGTAGACAATAAACAGTTCGCGGTACTCCCATAACTCCGACAAGTCCACCATCTTCCAGGGCGACTGCGGCGTGATAAATGTCTCCGGCTTATGCTGAGAATTCGTACTTGCCACTGTTTATATCTCGCTATTTAACCACAATAGCCTCACATTGTAAGTTGTTTCCTATCTTTGTTAAAGAGCTAGGTTAAGTTAGAGCGTGTTTGGAAATTAGTAGCGAGTGCGCTTGAGCATCAGGTGAATGGAGGCAGCATAAACCATGCCCTCACTACTACGCGTGCAATGCTCATAGTCCTTGCTCAAACGACGATAGCGCCCCAGCCAAGCAAAAGTGCGCTCGACGATCCAACGTTTAGACAAGACAACGAAGCCAGTGTGATTCTTGTCCTGCTCGACAATAGCTAGCGTGATGCGAAGTAGGCTATAAATAACGGTCCATACCATACCGCGATAACCCGCATCCGACCAGACGACCTGTAAGCGCCTTTGCCACATCATCGGCAGTGCCTCGAAAACACGCTGAGCGGCTGTGCTATCTGACAAATTGGCAGTGTGGACGACGACCACCAACAGATGACCTAAGGTATCGGTGATGATATGTCGCTTCCGTCCTTTGATCTTCTTACCGCCATCGTAGCCACGCTCACCACCGCTTTCGGTCGTTTTAGCGCTCTGGCTGTCAATAATGCCCGCACTCGGATGCGGCAATCGCCCCTGAAAACGGCGTTCCAGATACACCAAAGCCCGATTGATGCGCTCCCAAGTGCCATCTAGCGACCATTTGCGGAAGTGATAGTATACGCTTTGGTAGTTTGGATAGCAGTCTGGCAAGTAACGCCATGGGCAACCCGTTTTGAGCACGTAGAAGATCGCATTGAGAATAGCTCGCTACGAATGGCTCAGGGGACGCCCTCGGCTTGCTTTCGGTTTCGCAATCAATGGTTTGATGATAAGCCACTGCATTTGGGTTAAATCACTCGCATAGCGACGCTTTTTATGGGACACTTTTGATACTCCGTTTGGTTGTTTGGACTGTTTAGACACAACCATTCTAACCAAACGGATTTTTCAAACATCCTCTTACATTCTTTAATGGTTGGTTTACTTTTGAGATGTGATGACATTAGGAGTTATGCAACGCCTCCTTTCGCTACCGACCATCGATATTTATCACCGTTACCATACCGGGTTGCAAGCCTTTTACGG
>DAOTTY010000261.1:0-11414 GCA_034437575.1 Anaerolineae bacterium
GCCAGTCGTAATCGGGTGCAATTCAGATGATTGGCGATGATGCCCCCTCAATTCCCCTCTCCCGACCGCCGCTGCGTGGCGGCGATAGTGGGGGAAGGGTGCCGGGGTGGGGGGCAGGCTGAGTCGTTACTTAAAATGAGAGAATGGGGTAATGGCGAAGCCGTCGGGGGGGCGGCCAAGCCGGGTCGTTACAGTACACCTTGAAATCCGCGTTGGTTTGGTGCCCGGTAGCCGGGTTGTTATCAACTGCGTGACATGTTCTGCCGCCAATCTATAGACAGGCTTCCGCCGCGTTGGTAGAATTCATGTAAAAGAATTCACAAACGCCTCATGTTTGAATTCGACGTTGTTTGACTTGGCGGGTGTGTTTTGCTAACCTGTATAAGTGTAAGGCTTTCGGTTAGAGCGTTGCACAAGCAAACCGGAGTAATTGAGATGGCCCTTCAGGAATTCGCCCCAATTAGCGCGATTCTTATCTTATCTGTGCTGGTTGCAATTATCATCCTCTTTCTTAGCCGCCTGTTCGGCCCGCACAACCCGACCATCCGCAAAGTCGCGCCTTATGAAAGTGGTATGAAACCGTTAGGCGAAGGCACGCGGCAGGTGCCGGTCAAGTTTTACCTGATCGCGGTGCTGTTCATCTTATTCGACATTGAAGTGATCTTCTTCCTGCCGTGGGCCGTGTCTATGCGTGGGTTGGGCTGGTATGGGCTGGCCACAATGGGCGTGTTCACGTTTGTGCTTATCGTTGGCTTTTTGTATGAGTGGAGAAAGGGAGCGTTAGAATGGGAGTAACAGACTACCCCCAGGGTGGCGCAACAGTCAGTCAGAAGTTAGGCAACCTCGGCGTTGTGACCACCTCGCTGGACGCTGCCGTGAATTGGGCGCGTCAGGGGGCGTTGTGGCCGCTGTTGTTCGGGTTGGCGTGCTGCGCCATTGAGATGATGTCTACCCAGGCGGGCAACTATGACCTGTCTCGGTTTGGGATGGAATTGAACCGCGCCAGTCCGCGCCAATCGGACTTGCTGATTGTGGCCGGGCGCGTGACGCGAAAAATGGCCCCGGTTGTCCGCCAACTCTATGACCAGATGGCCGACCCCAAGTGGGTCATTAGCATGGGGGACTGCGCCTCTTGCGGTGGCGTGTACAACAACTACGCCGTTGTGCAGGGCGTTGACGAGATTATCCCGGTGGATGTGTATGTGGCGGGCTGCCCGCCGCGCCCCGAACAGCTTATGCACGGCATTTTGACGCTGCATGAGAAGATTAAGGGCGACAAGTGGCAGCAGTGGGCCTAGCGCCCAATCGCTTTGAGGGGCAGCCGACGACGCTGCCCCGTTTATTTATGGACGAGGACAGACACTAACTGTTATGGCAACCAGAATTGCACCGGCAGCCGACCCGGTTGAGTTGACGAAGACCCGCTTCGGTGATGCCGTTTTACAGGTTAAAGAATTTGCTGGCGAAACGACAATCTATGTCGCGCCGGAAAACGCCCCGGACTTGCTCAAGTTCCTCAAAGGAACCGGGGGCTTGTTTTACAACTTCCTGTCAGATATTAGCGCGGTGGACTACTACCCGTCGGATTATGGCGACGCCTATGACGGCAACGCACGCGACTTCCGGCCAGAGCGCTTCGGGGTGAGCTATCACCTGTATTCGATGCTTTACAACCGCCGCATCCGCGTGAAAACATTTGCCATCGAGGAAGAGCCGGAAGTGCCTACTGTGACGCATATCTGGTTGGGTGCGGAGTGGCTGGAACGCGAAATTATGGACATGATGGGCATCACGTTTGTGGGCAACCCAGACCCGCGCCGCCTGCTGATGCCGGACGACTGGGACGGGCACCCGCACCGCCGCGACTACCCGCTGGGCTACGAGACGGTGGCCTTTTCGTTTAACGTGGACGACATCAGCGCCCACAAGCCGCACGCCGAAGACTAAGCACGGCCCGCCCTTTACCGATACGAGATAACGAGAGATTAGAGATGGCTATATCAAATCCTCAGCTTGAACAACAACAGCAGGTGGAAACCTGGCGCGGCAATGTGGAGCAGCTTCGTGGGCTGGTCACGGAGCGGGCGATGACGGGTGAAACCATGCTGCTAAACATGGGGCCGCACCACCCCAGTACGCACGGCGTGCTGCGCCTGCTGCTGGAACTGGACGGCGAAGAGATTGTCACCTGCCTGCCGGATATTGGCTTTTTGCACACCGGCATCGAAAAGAACATGGAGTCCAAAGCTTACGAAAAGGCAATTACGCTCAGTGACCGCATGGACTACCTGTCGCCCATGTCGAACAATATGGTGTTCAGCATGGCGATGGAAAAGCTAGGCGGCATTGACGTGCCAGAGCGGGCGCAGGCCATCCGGGTGATTTGCCTGGAACTAAGCCGCATTGCGAGTCATTGTGTGTGGCTGGGCACGCACGCGCTAGACATGGGCGCGATGAGCCTGTTTTTGTACTGCTTCCGCGACCGTGAGCATGTGCTGGAAATGTTCGAGATGTTGAGCGGCCAGCGTATGATGGGCAGCTATATCCGTCCGGGCGGGGTGTGGCGTGACCTGCCGCCGGAGTTTTTACCAGCACTGGAAGAATTCCTGCCGTATATGGCCGCGAAAGTAGAAGACTACAACACGCTGCTAAGCAATAACCCCATCTGGCGAGACCGCACTGAGGGCATTGGCATTATCGAGCCGGAAGACGCGCTCAACATGGGCCTGACCGGGGCCAGCCTGCGCGGCAGCGGCGTGAACTACGACATCCGCAAGGCACAGCCCTACAGCGGCTACGACAAGTACGAGTTTGATGTACCGCTGGGTGAACACGGCGACGTGTACGACCGCTATTTCATCCGCATTGAGGAATTGCGCCAGTCGCTGCGGATTATTGAGCAGGCCAAGAACAAGCTGCCCGACGGCCCGTTCCGCAGCCAGAACCGCAAGTTTGTGCCGCCGCCGCGCAGTGAACTGGGCCAGAGCATGGAGGCGGTGATTCACCACTTCAAGCTGTGGACGGAGGGCTTTAGCCTGCCGGACGAGGAAGTTTACGTAGCGATTGAGTCCCCGCGTGGCGAGATTGGCTGCTACTTGCACGGCACGGGTGGCCCGCAGGCCCGCCGCGTCCACTTCAAAACGCCGTCCTTCATGCACATTCAGGCGCTGCGCCATGTTTCCGCAGGGCACATGGTGGCAGACCTCATCGGCATCATCGGCAGTATTGACTTTGTGCTGGGCGACAGCGACCGCTAACATTTATTGGTATAAAGACGGAACGAACATGCAAAACGCACTCCTGGAAAACTACAAAGAACAGGTGGAACACCACCTGAACAAATACCCGGAAGATCAAAAGCGCAGCGCGGTGATGCCGCTGCTGTACATCGCGCAGGATCACTACGGCTATGTGAACAGAGACGGCATCGAGGATGTGGCCGAAATCCTGGACATGGACCCGACGCAGGTACGCTCGATTGCGGGCTTTTACACCATGTACCGTGAAAAGCCGAAGGGCAAGGTTTGGCTGCACGTCTGTACAGACTTGCCGTGTGCGCTGCGCGGGGCCGATGCGTTCTATCATGAATTGATTGACGAACTGGGCATTGAAGATGGCGGCACGACGGAAGACGGCATGTTTACGGCAGAGCATGTGATGTGCCTGGGCGCGTGCGACCGTGCGCCGATGCTGCAAGCCAATTTCCGCTTTCATGAACACCTGGACATGGACATCATGCGTGAGTTGATGGCCAGGTGGCGCGAGGATGTGAACAACGCGCTCAAGCCGACGGTGCGCGGCGAAGAGGTCGGCTTCCAGGAAGCGAATTAACACCGTGGCAAATGGGGTAGGGGCGCTGCGCCCCTACGTGAACAAACACCGTTACAAAACGTGGGGACGCGCAACGGCGCGTCCGTGACAGAAAAACATGCAAACCCGATTTACTGTGAGAGAGACGAGCAAAAGGTGAACGAGATGGAACATATTTTGTTACGCGAACTGGACGTGCCGGACATTCACAAGTTCGACGTGTACAGTGAGAACGGCGGCTGGGACGGCTTTAAGCAGGCCCTCAGCATGGAACCGGACGAGGTGATTGACCTCATTAAAGCGTCTAACCTGCGCGGGCGCGGGGGCGCGGGCTTCCCAACGGGCCTGAAGTGGAGCTTCATCCCCAAGAATGAGCCGGTCAAATACTTTGTCATCAATGCGGACGAGTCCGAGCCGGGCACCTTCAAAGACCGCCAGATCATGGAAAACAACCCCTACCAGTTGATCGAGGGCGCGTTGATCGGTGCTTATGCTATCCAGGCGACGGCGGTGTACATCTACCTGCGCGGCGAATACTGGGAAATGGGTATGCAGCTAGACCGCTGCATTGAGCAGTGCCGCGCAGCCGGTATCATCGGTGAAAACGTGCTGGGCAGCGGCTTCAACGTTGACGTGTACACCCACCTGGGCGCGGGCGCGTATATTTGCGGTGAAGAAAGCGCCCTGCTTAACAGCCTGGAAGGGGCACTGGGCCAGCCGCGTGTGCGCCCGCCGTTCCCGGCCAACAAGGGCGGCGGCCTGTACAAAGAGCCGACGGTTGTGAACAACGTCGAAACAATGGCCAACGTCCCCTGGATTATGGTTAACGGGGCCGATGCGTTTAAGGCAGTGGGCACAGAAAAGAGCAGCGGCCCGAAAATCTTTTGTGTGAGCGGCGACGTGGAAAAGCCCGGTAATTACGAGCTGCCGCTGGGAACCACCGTCCGGGAGCTGCTGTATGACCACGCGGGCGGCCCCAAAGACGGGCGCGAGTTCAAGGCGCTGCTGCCTTCGGGGGCCTCTGGCCCGATTGTGCCGATGAGCGACGACCTGCTTGATACGCCCATGACCTACGAGGCATTTGCAGAGTTGGGCACGGTGCTGGGGTCGGCGTCGTTCATCCTGATGGACGACACCCGCGATATTGTGTGGGCGGCTAGCAAAATGGCCAGGTTCTTCCACCATGAAAGCTGCGGCAAATGCACCCCGTGCCGCGAGGGTACCTACTGGATTGAGAAGGTGATGGACCGCATCATGGCCGGGCGTGCCACCCAGAAGGACATTGCCAACGTCAATGATGTGGCTGCGAACATGCAGGGCATGACGCTGTGTGCGCTGGGTGACTTCGCCGCCAACCCGATTATCGCAACCATTAAGAACTTCCCGGCGGAGTTCGACGCCTACGCCGACAAGGGGCAGCAGGCCGTTGAAGCTGTGCCGGAGCCAGCAGGCGACTAGGGGCTGCCATGAGCGACGAACACAAATACGCCCCGCCCGCCTACAATAACGATCCTGCCGCGCCTGTTGAACGTGACGACGTGGTGGCAACGGATACCCCGGTGGACGCTGACGTGTTCGCTGCTCGGTATGCCCCCAAAGACGTGAACCCCGTCGCGCCTGCCACTGATAATGCGGACGTGACGGGCACCACTGCACCGGCGGACGCCGCCGCGCCCGACCCTCAGCAGGTGCCCCAGCGCCCCGCACTGTTCGCGTGGCTCCGGCGCTTTTTCGGTGGGCCGAGTGCGCGGCAGCGGCTCGCCAACCTGAACAAAGCCATTCAGCAGTACCCGGAGGCCCCGTCGAACTATTTGCTGCGGGGGGAAGTGTATCTGGAAGCGGGCCACTATCACGAGGCGATTGAGGACTTTTACCGGGCCTTAGAGCTGGCCGAGGCTGAATATCAGGGGAGTGCATGGGGCATTCTGTCGGCATCTGTGCGTGACCGCGCTATAGACGGCCTGATGATTGCGGCCCGCAAACAAAGCTAACTCCAATCATACGGGGAACGAAACACGCCAATGTCAAACCAGCCGAACACCGAAACTGTAGAGACGAACAAGCGTAAAGGCGGCGGCGCTGTGCGCGTGCTGGCTATTGTGTTGGGCGTGCTGCTGTTGGGCATCCTGGCGTGTGGGCTGTTTGCGGGGGGCATTGCCTACACGGTCATTCGCGTGTCGCAGCCTGCTGCTGATGCCAGCCGCGCTTTTTTAGAAGCCCTGGCTGATGATAACTATGATGCGGCCTATGCCATGATGATCGGCGGCTTGCAGTCGGAGTTTGGCTCTGTCGCGGGTTTAGAAGAGGAATTCACCACCCGTCAGCTTGTGCGCGATGAAATCGGCGGGTTCCTCAGCCGTTCTATCAACAACGATGAAGCGAACATGAGCGCGTCGGTCACGTTTGAGGATGGCACGACCCTGCAAGCGACGATCAACCTGCGCTATGACGATGCCCAGCAAGCCTGGCTGGTGACGGGGTTTGGTTTTGAATAGCACGCTGCGCTGGCTACTGCCTGTTATGCTATTGGCCGCCTGTGGCCCGTCTGATGCGTATGACGTGGACACGCTGGCGGGTACGCTGGTGGTGGCGGGCGACTTTTTGGACGGCGTGCGGGAAGCGGCAGGCAGCCAGCCGCCGGGGGCGTTCACCGTATCTGGGCAGGTGCCTGACCTGGACGACCTGCGGGCTTACTGCGAGTTAACGGGCCACCAACTTGACGTTACCAGCCAGTCGCGTGACCTGGGCGAAATTGTGATGGCGGGCACCCTGCGCTGTGCAGACGAAACAACCCTCCCCATTACAGTGATTGTGGTGGAACCGCGCCCGGATGTGTTCAGGGTGAGCGCGTTTGACTACGAATTGCCAGATTAACGTGATGGTATGATTGCTCATAGATGAGCTAACGTTTAGAATATCCGTGAAATTAGGCACAATCATCGCAGCAAATTACCGTTAATGAAAATGATCTGCGAACTAGCGAGTTTAGAGGAAAAACGACAACGCATGGCAGAGATGGTCAAGACCGATACAGTCACGGTTACAATTGATGGCAAGGAGTACCAACTCCCGAAGGGCATGAACCTGGTGGATGCCGCCAAGACAATGGGCAACGACATCCCGGTGTTCTGCTATCACCCTAAGATGGACCCGGTGGGCATGTGCCGTATGTGCCTGGTGGAACTTGGCTCCGTGATGCGTGATCGCGCCACAGGTGACCTGGTGCTGGACGAGGCAACGGGTGACCCCGTTGTGCGCTGGTTCCCCAAGTTGCAAACCGCCTGCACCCAAACCGTCAGCGATGGGATGCACGTCCGCACCAACACGGCGCAGGTAGATGAAGCGCGTAACGACGTGCTGGAGTTCCTGCTGACGAGCCACCCGCTGGACTGCCCCATTTGCGATAAGGGCGGCGAGTGCCCGCTGCAAAACCTGACGATGGAACACGGGCCAGAAGCCAGCCGCATGTACTTTGAAGACAAGATGCACATGGATAAGCACTATCCACTGGGCGACCTGATCTACCTGGACCGCGAGCGCTGCATCCAGTGTGCGCGGTGTACCCGCTTTCAGGCAGAAATCGTCGGGGATGATGTGCTGGCCTTCCATGAGCGCGGACGCCGCCTGCAAATTATCACCAACAGCGAACCGGGCTTTAACAGCTACTTTAGCGGCAACACCACAGACATCTGCCCGGTGGGTGCGCTCACCACAGACGATTTTCGCTTTGGTGCCCGCCCGTGGGAACTGACCAACGTGGCCAGCCTATCGCCACACGACCCGGTGGGGGCTAACATCACGCTTAGCACGCGCCTGGATCGTGACTTCGGCGGGCGCACGGTGATTAAGCGTGTGATGCCGCGCCAAAACGAGTACGTTAACGAAATCTGGATTGATGACAAGGCCCGCTTTGGCCATCACTTCAGCCGCGACGTGGAAAGCCGCCTGCTGGAACCGCTTGTGGCGCGTGACGGCGGCTTCAAGCCGGTGCGCTGGCAAACCGCCATGACGCAAGTGGCCGACCTGCTCAGCGATGCACGCGGCGACATCGGCGTGATTGCGGGCAGCCTGATGAGCAACGAAGACCTGTACACGCTGCGTAAGCTGGTGGAGGGCCTGGGCGGGGAGCGCTTCGGGGCCTGGACGACACACGCCGGGGCTGACCTCGTGGCGCAGGTGGGGTTAGCAGCGGGCAGCAACCTGGGCGATTTGGGTGAAGGGGATGCGGTGTTGGTCATCGCCACTGATTTGGAAGAAGAAGCGCCGCTGTATCGCCTGCGCCTGAAGCAGGCCCGTGAGCGCGGTGCCCGCGTGTTTGTGGCCAACGCCCGCGCCACGCGCATGGACAGCTTCGTGCGCCGGGCAGAGCGCCTGCGCTACACCACAGGTGATGCCGCCACCTTCATGAACAGCATCCGTGAGGTGGTGCCAGACGCCGCCGAAGCCCTGGCCGACGCTGAAAACCTCGTCATTGTGGCGGGTGCTGAGGGCCTTACGCTGGACGGCAGCCGCGCTCTGATGCAGGCCGCCGCCAACTTTTTGATAGATACCGATCATGTGGGCCGCGCCAACAACGGCCTCATCGGTGTGTTCCCTGGGCCAAACGGCATGGGCTTGCATTACACGGGCTATACCCCAGAAGCTACCCAGGCCATCATCACCAACCCGCCGAAGGTATTGATTATCGCCCAGGCCGATACGCTTTACGATGACCCCAACGCCGCCGAGTGGCTGCAAGGCGTTGAGGCGGTCATTCAGTTGACGCTGTTTGAGGGCGAAGCCGTGCCCAATGCACGGGTCGCGCTGCCCATCCAGAGCTTTGCCGAACGCGACGGCACTTACACCAACATCGAGCGGCGCGTGCAGCGCTTTTACACGGGCCAGGGGCCGCTGGGTGAAGCCCTGCCCGCCTGGCAGATTGCCAGCCGCCTGGGTGAAGCGCTCGGTCAGGGCCGCGAAAAGCTGAGCGCTGCCCAGGTCATGCTGGAAATGACCAGGAACCTCCCGGCGTTTGAAAACTGCCGCTACAAAACCCTCGCCCGCACGGAAACGCAGTATCCACTGGTAGGCCGTGAGGATGTGTACTATGGTGGTACCGCCTATGACAACAAGGGCGGTTTGGGGCTGGTCATCGAAAGCGCTGCTGACAGGGGCGAATCCGTCAGCCGGGGTGATGTTACGCTGCCCGACGCCGTGACCGCAGGTGACGGCGAAATGGTTATCGTGCCCACGCGGGAGCTTTACAACCGCGAGCGCGTCTTCCGCCCCAGCATCCGGGCACTGATGGAACCGCGCACGCCCGCTGCTTATGTGGCCGTCAGCGCGGCTGATGCCGACAAGCTGGGCATTGGCAACGGTGAAAGCGTGACGGTGACCTTTGGCGAAGCCGAAGTCACGGTCACGGCGCGGGTAGACGACGCCACGCCAGAAGGGACGCTGCTGCTGCCGCGCCACCTGGCCGACGGGGCAACGCCAATGGTCATCACTGCTGGCCGCATCAACAACTAACGAGGAGAACGCAGATTCATGTTTGGATATGACCCAAGTGCGGTGGTGATGTGTGCGGACAGCCTGTGGTGCTCCATCGCGCATCCCATTGCTGCTTCGCTGCTGGTTTTCTTTACCGTGCTAACCGGCTTTGCCTACACCACACTGCTAGAACGCAAGCTGATTGCTTACTTCCAGCAGCGCAGCGGCCCCAACCGCGTAGGGCCAAAGGGCTTTTTGCAGCCCGTCGCTGACGGCCTCAAGCTGATCTTCAAAGAAGATATTGTGCCGATGGAGGCGTACAAAGCGGTGTACTACCTTGCGCCTGTCCTCAAGGTAGTCCCTTACCTCATCGTCTTCGCCGTGATTCCCTGGGGGCCGGATGTCAACATCCCCTGGTTTGATGGCAACTGGTACCGCATCAAGCTAGCTATTGCTGACATTAACGTGGCGGTGCTGTGGTTGTTGGCCGTCACCAGCCTGGCGACGTATGGCGTGGTGCTGGCCGGTTGGAGCAGCAACAACAAATATGCCATGATGGGCGGTTTGCGGGCGTCTGCACAGATGATTAGCTACGAACTGAGCCTGGGGCTGGCCATGGCTATCCCCGTGATGATCGTGGGCAGCATGAGCATTCAGGATATTGTACAGGCGCAGGAAAGCGCCGTGCCGATATTGGGTTGGTTCGTCTTCCAGAACCCGCTCGCCGCCGCCATCCTGGGGATTGCGCTGCTGGCCGAAGTCAGCCGTTCGCCGTTTGACCTGCCCGAAGCTGAGCAAGAACTCACGCAGGGCTACATGACCGAGTACAGCGGCATGAAGTTCGCTATCTTCATGATGGCCGAGTACCTGGGCATGATCGGCGTGAGCATGATCTGGGTGTCGCTTTACTTCGGCGGCTGGGGCCTGGGCGGTAACATCGTCGGCAGCATCCCGCTGCTGGGGCCGCTGGTATTCATCGGTAAGGTGATTGCCGTGCTGATGCTGATGATCTGGATTCGGGCCACGCTGCCGCGCTTCCGTTATGACCGGCTGATGTCGTTCGGCTGGAAGGTGCTGCTGCCGCTGGCCTTCGTCGCTGTGGCCTGGACGGGCATTTCCGTTGTGGTAGGCGAAACGACGGGCAGCCCGGTTGCCTACGGCGCGACGGTGACCGCCTTCGGGCTGGTGCTGGTGGCGGGGGCATACTTCATCTTCCGCAACCGCGAGGACGAATACGAGCCGGAACTGTCGCTGGCCAATGACCCGGTTGTCACGGGTGAGCGCCAAGGCGTTGGGCCATTGCTGGTGGACATCCTGGGCACGGCGATTTCGCTGCTGTACAGCATTTTTGATAAATTGGGGCCGAAGTTCGAGCAGGCGCGAACGCGCACGGCTGAGGAACTGCGCGACTTCTCGCAGACGTTCGGCACGCCTAAATCCAACGATGACGACGAGGGCCAACGTCCGCCGGAAGCCGCCGGGGATTAGAATACCAAAAGGCATGAGGGCGTTGCCCTCAAACTCCCACGAGGGGTGTGGGGCCGCGCCCCATATAACCACATGAACGATGAAATCAACGAGGTGAATTTTACTGTATGAACATCATCAAAGGGTTCATGACCACATTCAAGCACCTCTCCGAAGAGAGTGTGACCCTGAACTACCCGGAGCAGGAAAAGCCGTTCCAGAAGCGCTACAAGGGACGCCATCACCTGCGCCGCTACGAAAACGGGCTGGAAAAGTGCATCGGCTGTTCGCTGTGTGCCGCTGCCTGCCCTGCGGACGCCATCTGGGTAGAAGCGGCTGAGAACACCGACGAGGCCCGCTTTAGCCCCGGTGAGCGCTACGCCAAGACGTATGAAATCAACATGCTGCGCTGTATCTTTTGCGGCTACTGCGAGGATGCCTGCCCAACGCAGGCGATTCAGTTGGGCCACGAGCATCGCCTTAGCTTCACCGACCGCCGTGATGCCATCTACACGAAGGACATGCTCATTGACCCGCCCGTTGAGGGGGCCGAGGGCACGCCGCAGGAAGTCGAGCCGGGGGCCTACAACCGCTCCATCCCGGATATGCCGGACCCGTACTAGGAACTGTTTGGGAATTCTCGGACGGCCTATAGCCTGGGGCGAGGG
>DAOTTY010000262.1:0-5132 GCA_034437575.1 Anaerolineae bacterium
TCGTAATCTGACGCACAACGCAGGGCAATCGCATGATTCGGTTGAACACGTTTTCGATAGTCGCCTACGACGCAGATGAGAATGCGTGGGGCGTGGCCGTCGCCAGCAAGTTTTTGGCAGCGGCGGCAGTGGTAAGCTGGGCACAGGCGGGCGCGGGCGCGGTCGCCACGCAAGCACTGGCTAAGGTCGGCTTTGGGGCAGATGGCCTGCGGATGATGGCTGACGGGGCCAGCGCCGACGAAACCCTGGCCAAACTGCTGGCAAGCGACCCCGCACGGGCTGACCGTCAGGTGGGGCTGGTGGATAGGCAGGGCCGCGTGGCCGCGCACACAGGCGCTAACTGCTTTGAGTGGGCCGGGCATGTGGTGGGGCGCGGCTTCACCTGCCAGGGCAACATTCTCACCGGGGAACCGGTGCTGAATGCGATGGCAGCGGCCTATCAGGGCGCACGCGGCGAACTGGCCGACCGGCTGCTGGCGGCGCTGGTGGCAGGTGACCGGGCGGGCGGCGACAAACGCGGCAAACAGAGCGCCGGGCTGCTGGTGGTACGTCCGGGGGGCGGCTATGGCGGTGACACCGACCGCTACCTGGACCTGCGCGTAGACGACGACACCGACCCGGTTGCCAAGCTCAGCGACCTTGTGACCGCACATCACCTGTTTTTCGGAGCGCCCAAACCAGAAAACCAACTCACCATCACGCCAGAGATTGCCGCTGAACTCCAGTCGATCCTGATTGAGATGGATTACATGCAGGGGGATGCTGACGGCACCTGGGACGAACTGACCAAGCAGGCGTTTTGGGTGCTGGTGGGCAACGAAAACCTGGAAGAGCGCTGGCACATTGATGGCGATACAGACAAAATTGACCGGGTAGCCCTGGAGTATCTGCGGAACCGCTTTGGCAAGGATTAACGCGCCACACCATCACAATCTGGCTCTCACCGTCGCAGTCCTGTTGATTGCGGCGTTTTTGCGTGCCCATCTGCTGGGCCTGGATGGGCGCTTTCACCCCGATGAAGCCCTGTTCGCGGCGTTCGCACGGGATGCCGCCGTGCGCGGTGAGTGGCTGCTACCGGGCAACCTGGACAAGACGCCGCTGAGCATTTACTTGCAGGCGGCGCTCATGCTGGTGATGGGTAACCGCTGGGACGGCGCGGTGTGGGTGCTGGACGTGCAGCAGGGTGAGTTCGTAGCGCGGCTGGTGGGCGTGTATACGGGGGTGCTGCTGGTGGCGCTCACCGGGCGGCTGGCCCACACGCTAACGCGCTCACGCGGGGCGGCAGTAACGGCGGCGCTGCTGGTGGCCTTATCGCCCTACGGGATTGCGTTCAGCGCGTCTGCGTTTACAGATATGCCGATGGTGCTGTTTGGCGTACTGGCGCTGTGGGCAGCGGTCACGGGACGGGGCGTGTGGGCGGGGGTCGCACTGGCGCTGGCCTATGCGTGCAAGCAGCAGGGATTGTTATTCGCACCGCTGGTGGTGGGGGCATCATGGCGGACGCGCCGTTGCGCGCCCCTAGAATTCGGTGGGGCGTTCGCTGCGGTGATTGCGCCCCTCATCGTGTGGGATGCCATGCGGCCCTATCCGTCGGTGCTGCTGCTGGCCTTCCAGAACAACGCGCCGGATGCGCCGCTCGTCCCCCCCGGCGAGTGGCTGCCGCGCATCGGCGCGTGGTGGGCGCTGCTCCGGTGGATGTTCGGTGGGGCGCTGCTCACGGGGGTGGTTTTGCTGTTGGCGGCATGGGGCACCGTGCGTGGCCCCGCCCTGTTGCGCTGGCTGGGCGCGTATGTGGTGGGGTATGGGCTGCTGCATCTGCTGGTGCCGCTTAACGTGTATGACCGCTACGTGCTGCCTGTCGTGCCGCTGGTGGCGATCCTGGCGGCGTGGGGGTTGGTCGCTGTTGGTCGGTTTGTTGCCAATGCCTTGAGGATTTCACCCGCAAACACCCACAAGGGCTTAGCACCCCTTGACCCCTTATTTTCGCTGTGCATCGCAGACCGAACAGCCGGGTGCAGGGCTGGAAAGCTCTGCCGGGGTGTGGGGCAGCGCCCCATGCTGCCATTGCTGTTGGCGATCTTACTCACACCGGGCGCATGGGCCGCGGCCAACAACACACTCCCCATTGGCGCGGACAAGGGCCAGCACGACGGTATCATCGCGCTGGCGGACTACCTCAACGGGCGCGAGTTCGGCGCGATTGTGTACGACCGCTGGCTGGGCTGGCAGTTGAACTACTACCTGGGCGGCTGGTCTGATAAGCGGCGGGCCTATTACCCCACCCCACAGCAGATGGCCACCGACCCCGCCCTCACGGTGCCAGACGTGGCCCCGCGCTACCTGCCCGCCCCGCGCACTGCGGATGTAACGCCCTGGCTGGCGGCACTGGGGGAGGCCGGGTTTACAAGCTGCGTCGGCTACCGTGACGCGAATTTTGTCGTGTATGTACTCAGTCGTCCGACGGCGGACGGCGAAACTTCTGCAAGCGCTTTAGCGAGGGCTGCGTGCTATCGTCACGCGGGTCATTGATGGGCAGCAAGCGCCCGTCCTGCACCGGCAGGCTGTGATGCTGCGCCCACAGCGCCTCAAACTCGGCCAGCCACGCCAAATCCTGTTGTAACAGGCGCTGCGCCCGCTGAAACAGGCTGGGCTGCACGTTGAAAAAGCGCGTTTCGGCTGTTACGGTGGCCTGGGCATCGCGGTGGCGCTCAATCTGCCGCATCAGTTCCACGCGCCGCTGATACAGCGCATTTTGAACCTGAGCGGGGGGCAGCAGGTGGGCAGTGAGCAGCGCCAAGTCGAACTGGCCCAGCCCGCCGCGCCCGTGCGTCAGCGCATCCACGATGCCAGTTTTCAGGATAGCGTACCCGGCGGGGGTGGCCGTGTAGCGCTTGCGGGCAGAGCGCAAATCTTCAAACGGGAATTCGCTGCTGACGAGGGTGTCGTTTTCCAGCTTACTCAGGATGTGATACACCGAGGCATGGCCAATCGGCACCCACCGCCGCAGCCCGCGCTGGTCAATCACCTGCTGCACCTCGTGCCCATACCGGGGCGACTCCGCAACGATGCTCAAAATCACCAGTTCGTTGTCATGCACAGGTCATGCCTCCACCGCGTTGCCGATTCTGGCTCCATCAAAACACAATTTGCCTGCCAACGCAATTTCAGGTAACCGTTGGCCCTGCTCTAGGTTAAAATCAGGGAACCTCTGTTGCCGTTTTGCCGTCATCAGGTATGGTTATAGAGAATTTTCGCACATGTGACACCCAGGGAGAAGGCACTACCGATGAAGTCACGCTGGTTTGTACTGTTCTTGTTGACGACGACGATATGGGCCGCAGGCTGCACCCGCGATGCAGGCGTGGAGCCGTTCCAGCCCGTGCCTACCAGCGCGGATGACGCCGCCGATACCCCCATTCCTGCGGCGTCACCGGTGGAAGCTGATGTTGCCACCGTCGAAGTTGATGCCCAGGCGGCCCAAACGGAAGACGCCGCCCCCGACGAAGCCCCGGTGGATGGCCCTGCCTCACCCACCCCGGCAGAAACCGACATCCCGATTATCACCATTACCGACACGCCCGCCCCAACGGACACCGACGTGCCCCCCACCAGCACGGTGCCGCCATCACCTACCATCCAGCCCACCAGCACCTCCGTTGCAGATGACGACGACACTGAAGCCGTAGTGGGCGGGTCTGAGGTAGAGGCAGAGGCAATGGAAGAAACCGACGATACCCCTGACACACCCGCCGCAGGCTTTACGCCCATCTCACCGGGGGGCGGCATTGTGAACCCACCCACCAGCACGCCGCGCCCCACCAGCACCCCCGTCTTGCCCGAAGGCGCAGACGGTGACGACGCGCTCATCACCCCCACCCAGGGCGACACGCTGGCAGGCGTGCCCCAGGATGACGACGGCTGCACCTACACCGTGCAGGCCGGGGACAACGCCTATCGCATTGCAGTGAATAACAACATCACCCTTACAGAACTGCGAACCGCGAACAGCCTGGCAGCAGTGCCCGTCCTGCAAATCGGGCAAGTGCTAGACATTCCAGGATGCGGCCAGGGCACCAACGTTGATACCGTTCAGCAGCCGGACGACGAGGCAGAGGCAGACGAGAACACCCCACCCCCACCAAACAGCCTGACCGAGTACACTGTTGTTGCCGGGGATACGCTGCTGGCCATTGCCCGCCGCTTTGACACAACCATCACCGATATTGTGGAAGCCAACGACCTCGCCAACCCCGATACGCTGTCTATCGGGCAAGAACTGCTCATCCCCGAAGGCAGCGCCAGCGAGTAAGCCCCCTTGACGATTGCATAACCCCAGGCCGCCGCAAGGATTGGCCTGGGGCACGTCTCGCTTCATATCCGGCAAATTCACCCAGCCCCGGCCCGCGCAGCGGTCAGTTCGCATCCGCCAGCCTGTGGTATGCTATTGGCAAGCCAACATGCACACTTGCGAGGACGACATGGCGATAACGGCGGTCATACTGGCTGTGATAGGAGTGGGGTTGGCGGTGCTGTCCTTTGTGCAGCGCGTGCCCTTCCTGGAGTTCACACTGCCACAGCGGCAGGTGCGGCGCATCTGGCTGCCAGTGGGGTTACTGCTGATTACAATAGGGGGTCTGTTCGGTCTGTCCTACACCATCGCGCAGCCAGGATCACCCATTCGCATCCTGGAAACACGCAACAAGATGACACAGAATGCATTCCTCAGCCAGCAGAACGCCGGTATTGCCCTGCCGAACAGCGCGTTAACGGCTACAGCCATCATTCACAATGCGACGGGCACCGCCGCCAGCGTTCAAACGGGCACCGCCACCGCTATTATCGCGGGCGCGACGGCCACCGGGCAGGCCGCACTAACCGTAACAGCGCAGGCACCGTTACCTTAAATTAATGGTATTGATTCGTAACGACTCAGCCCTCACCCCAACCCCTCTCCCGAACGGGCCTGTAGCCCTGGGAGATTGGCTCAAACAGCGGCACCCGGTGCCTGAGTCGTTGTAACTACTCAGCTTGCCCCCCACCCCGGCGCTAAAGCGCCACCCCTCCCCCACTATCGCCGCTACGCGGCGGGAGGGAGGGGTTTGTGCCGCCTTCGGCGGTGTTCCCCTTCCCTC
>DAOTTY010000263.1:0-3941 GCA_034437575.1 Anaerolineae bacterium
AGCTTGTTTCTCAAGAAGCCGTCACGCATCATGGCGCTGCTGATGGTGATGGGATTAAGTCTGCTTGTTTATGCGCTCGCTGAACACCAGATTCGCCAGCAACTGGCCGAACGTGACGAGACGCTGCCCGACCAAACCGGTAACTCTACTCAGCGGCCCACTGCCCGGCGTGTGTTCCAGATGATGAAAGGGGTCGATGTGCTCATCATTGAGCAGCATGGTGTGCAACAGCGGCTCATTCTCAATCTGACCGATTGGGCAAGAAATTGAAGGCAAATTTTTAATTATTCGGTTTTTAAAGATGACTCCCCTGAAAGAACTCAATATGACCGGAAAAACATGGGTCAGAGAAGGTCATAGCGGTATGACAAGAGGTCAATTTTTGGGCCAAATGACCTTTTTTCAGGGGAGTCAGTTACCTTAAGCATAATTTTGGCTATAACAATATGCGGTCGTCGCTACTTCGCGTGGCTTTTGTGTAAGCCCTATCTATTCAGACGCGAGTGCTTTGCTCAATATGGCGCTTGTCGTATGGCTTTAGTACAACATTTAACCACACTACAACGATACTTTAAATCCGAATTGCCCTTATTTAACAAAGTATGGTTATTGTCTTGCTGAATAATTGCTATAGGCTTGTACACGCTGTCATCGGTCTATATTAGTAGCCAATCTATGAGGTGGAGTATGCTTTCGATCCGCGATCTCCGCGTTGTGTATCCCAATGGTAACGAGGCGCTGAAGCAGGTATCTGTTGAGGCCCAGCGCGGTGAGATCATCGCGGTGATTGGTCGCTCTGGGGCGGGCAAGTCCACCCTATTGCGCTGCGTAAATGGTTTGCAGCCTGCTACCAGTGGTCAGATCATCCTCGATGGCGACGAAATTACTGCCATGAGTCAAAACCAGCTCCGTCATGCACGCCGTTACATTGGTTTCATCTGGCAAGAGTACAACCTCATCGAGCGCCTTTCTGCAATGACTAATGTGTTGACGGGGCGGCTTAGCTACAACCATCACCCCCTCAGCATGTTCTACTATTTCAACACCGAGCACCGCACGATTGCGCTGCACAGCCTGGAACGTGTGAACTTGCTGGAGCGGGCAAAGTTTCGTGCTGACCGCCTCTCTGGTGGAGAGAAACAGCGCGTGGCAATTGCCCGTGCCATTAGCCAGCAACCCAAGATCATTCTTGCTGACGAACCTGTTGCCAGCCTTGACCCTGAACTGTCTGTACAGGTGATGCGCGACCTTGCACGAGTGGCACGCGAAGATGGCGTGCTGACACTGATTAACATCCACCAGGTTGAACTTGCCAAGGAATTTGCGGATCGGCTCATCGGCATTGCCCAGGGCATTGTTGTGTATGACGGCAGTCCAGAGGGTCTGTCTGATGAGGCGCTAGATCGTATTTACCGCTTCGACAAGCCGTCCGACATGGCCACACCCGAAGCCCAGCTTGAATCTGTTGAGTCTATCACCGCCCTCTAGGGGGCAGAACTGGCCTGGTGACAAATCCAATGACTACAATCCAAACGCTCAAGCCCAACCCCAACCCCAAGAAAGACGGCGTAGCAATCGAACCAACCTCGCCGGAAGAACTTCGTGAGCAGCTCCTGCGCCCCCTGCCCCCTGTGACCCTGCGCGGGGCGGTTACTGTCATCCTGACCTTTGTGTTGCTGGCCTGGAGTGTGCAGGGGACCGAAACAAGCATTGCCAAATTAATTGAGGGTGGGCCAGACATCTGGAACTTTGCCACGCGGCTGTTCCCACCTGAGTTCGAGTTTCAAAGTGGAACTGAGCGATCCTTTATTCGTGGGGGCGAAGAGGCCACGATTGAGCGCTTGCGGGCGGTCGATGAGTTCCAGCCGATCTTGCGTGACGGCCAGAGCATCTACGTTTACATTGACGAACAGCCCGTACCTGTGAGTAACCAGACGCTCCAGCGTCTCATTGGAAACTTGCGGGGCCAAGACACGATCCGATATGTGGTAGGCGCTACCGGCTTCACTATCGGCTGGCCGGTGATTATCACCTCTATTGTTGAGACGATTCAAATGGCTGTCATCGGGACGCTTGGCGCGGTGCTGTTGTCGATCCCACTGGCGCTGCTGGCCGCGCAAAACGTGTCGCCGCACCCAACTATCTACCAATCGACGCGCTTCGTTCTCAATATTATGCGTTCGATCCCGGAGTTGATTTACGCGCTGATCTTCGTGGCCGCTGTTGGCCTGGGTCCCTTTCCAGGGGTGCTTGCGATCATTTTCGGTTCGGTTGGCTCGCTTAGCCGTATTTTCGCTGAGGCAATTGAACAGATTGATCCGCAGCCAGTCCTGGCCGTTGAGGCAACCGGGTCCAGCGACATACAAACTTTCATGTTTGCTGTTATGCCTCAAGCTATGCCCCTGTTGATTTCTTACTCCATTGTGTACTTCGAGCACAACGTCCGCAACGCCACTATTCTCGGTCTGGTTGGCGCGGGTGGCGTGGGCTTTGAAATCCAAAAGTACATATCGTTGTTCCAATACGACAAGCTGATGGGTACAGTGATCGTACTGGTCATTGCCGTCACGCTTCTCGACCGATTCAGTTCCTACATTCGCAACCGCTTTATCTAGGCGGTTAGCGTGTAGTGTATTTCATCTAACTATCTCAATCTTCGAGAGGAACTCCTATCCACATGAACAAGTTTGCTGCTGTAACTGCTATCTTCTTGCTTACGCTACTTAGCATGGGCGTCGCCGTTGCTCAGGAAGAAGACCGGACCGATTGGCCGGAAACCTTCATCGTTGGGGTGTACCCCGGCGACAACGTAGAAGAAGCCCTGGCTGCTGTTGAGCCGCTGCGTATCTACTTGGAAGAACGCCTGGGCGTGCGGACGGTCCTCATCACAGGGACCAGCTACAACGCTGTGATCGAGGCCATGCGCGCTGGTCGTGCCGACGCTATGGAAGTTGGCCCGTTTGCCTATGTGCTGGCCGCCCAGGAAGCCAACGCTGAGGCAATCGCAATCTTGCAATACGACGATGAGCTAAACCTGGATAACGCTGAAGAGCGTATCGACGTTGATCTGATTCCGGGCTACTACAGCCTACTGTTCACTGTCAAAGGCAGTGGTATCCGCAGCATCGCAGACCTGGAAGGCCGTTCCTTCGCTTTCTCCGACCCGGCCTCGACCAGCGGCTACCTGGTTCCCGCGACCGCCATCATGGTTGGGGCTGGGCTGGATGGCCCCGCTGCCCTGGAAGACTTCGCCAACGTTGTTTTCTCTGGTAATCACCCCGCCGCCGTACTGAGTGTGGCCCAGGGTACGACCGATGCTGGTGCCACTTTCGACGCTAACCTGCCCGCCCAGGCCCGTGAGGGGCTGATTGAGTTGTGTGGATTCGACCTGGAGACGGGTGAATTCCCCTACCTGGATCCGATGAGCCAGGAAGAAATCGACGCCATCTATGACGAATGCCCAGAGGGTAATGTCGTTGTCTTCGCTCAAACCACCGTCATCCCGGAGACGCCCTTTGCCGTGCGCGGGGATTTGCCGGAGTCCTTTAAGGAAGCGGTTCAGGTTGCTTTGTTTGATGTTGCCAACCAGCCAGAGCTGGCGGCTGAACTGCGCCGTTACTATGTTGACCCGCGTGAAGCCCTCGGCGTTGAGACCTACGATGCCATCTTTGATGGCCTGCGTGATACCGCTCGCCTGTTGGAACTGGATTTGGGTAGCTAACCCCGGTTCGCATCAGCCTATAATGGAAAAACGGAGAAGGATTCGCATCATCTATCCTTGCTAACCCGGCGCTCACTGTCCCCTTTCCCCAGGGAGGGGGGACGAAGGTTCGGGAGGGGTAAGGGCTGATGGTCGGTCATGCGAATCTGAATTCAGTGATCCATAAGGAAGGAAGGGGGGCAATCTCGTGTTGGCCCCCTTTGGCTGTTACTCTGTGGCT
>DAOTTY010000264.1:0-27262 GCA_034437575.1 Anaerolineae bacterium
GACGATGTGGCAGCATGGGATGTGGCAGCAGATGGCCCACTTATTGTGGCCCCAATGGACGCGCACCCCAGTGAGGCGTTTCATCGCCACGTTGGGGATAAGCTCTACGCAATGTATTTTGCGGATGAGTAACTGCTGGTACGCCCACAAAATAGCGTGGACGCCCTATTTTCCCCTCTAGCCCCCTGCCCTTTTTCCCAAAGTGGGTATCTATGTAACGACTCAGCCCTCACCCCAACCCCTCTCCCGAACGGGCCTGTGGCCCTGGGAGATTGGCTCAAACAGTGGCACTTGCCTCCCCCCTCGCCTAGCCGCGCAGCGGCGGGAGGGAGGGGTTTGTGCCGCCTTCGGCAGTGTTCCCCTTCCCTCATTTTGGGGGTAAGGGGCTAGGGGAATTCAGCCGAGTGCCCGGGTCGTTACGCTGATGGGCACAAATGCCTTACGGGTTCACCAGCAGCCACACCCCCGTGATAAACAGCACTACCAGCACCGCGATCTCGAACACACGCGGCGGCACCCAGCGTGCAAACCAGCGCCCGGCGTACACGCCCACCGGCACAAACGGGAACGCCCAAATCACACTGAGGAACGACGGGCCGTTCAGCAGGCCGGACTGTACAAACACGGGCACCTTAATCACGTTAATCACGGCGAACACCAGCCCCAGCATGGCGATAAACACCACCGGCTCAATCCGCTTGAGCAGCAAGTACGCGGCCATCGGCGGCGCTCCGGCATTGGCCAACCCGGATGCCACCCCCGCCGTGAACCCGGCAAACATGCCCACTGGCCCCGGCGGGTCGTACTTTAGCGCGGCGATGCGTGCGGCCAGCACCCGATAGCCCACGTAAATTAGCGTCAGCCCGCCAATAAGTTGCAGCAGCACGCGGTCTGGCAGGCTGGTGATGAAGTACGCGCCCAACACCGCCCCCACCGCTGCAAACGGCAGCGTGATGGCCACGAGGCGGTTATCCCACTTGCCCCAGTACGCCCACAGCGTGAACACATCGCCTACCAGCAGCAGCGGTAACACCTGCGCCACGGCCTCCGCTGGCGTGACGACGAGCGCCATTAGCGGCAGCGCGACAATGTTCAGCCCGCTAAGGCCGCCCTTGCTAAAGCCGATAATCAGGCCGACGGCGGCGACAATCACGATGAATTGTAGGGTCATGGGTGTCCTAACGGTGCGGGGAAATGAAAATGGCGCAGGTGTAGGGGCGCAGCACGCTGCGCCCCTACGCTAATGGGTACTGGTTAACGGGCGGGCATCAGCACGGGCTGGCCGTTGATGATCGCGTACCAATGCGGGAACCACGTCACGCCGAACAATTCGGTGTGGATGTCTTTCTTGTACGGCGTCACAAGGTAGTCTTCCACGGTGTTGGCGATAGCTGCCCAGCGCTCGTTCAACTGGTTCAGTTCCACCTCGAACTGCTGCTCAAGCTCGGCCATCTCCTGCTCAATTTCCAGGATGACTTCTTCACTCTCTTTGAGGTCTTCGCTCGTCTGGCGGCGCATCCGGGTGGCGCGGCTGGCCCGTGACAGCGTGTAGGCCGTGCGCCCGCGCAGCAAGCTAAGCGCGGCTTCACCCGCTGTGAACAGTTCCTCGCGCTTGCGGTCGCCAATTTCCTTCTTCTCGGCGTCCAGCTCACGGATTTTACGGCGCATCTTGTCGTCCATCCTGTCTAGCAGGTTTTCGTACTTGGCCGTCAGCTTATCGACCTCGGCGTCGCGCTGCTCACGGGCGGCCTGATGCACCCGCGACTGAAACACACTGTAGTCTTCGTCCGGGTTGCCATAGATTTTAAGGTGCGGATTCAGCGGCAGGGTGAGGTTGGCCGTGTTGTACAGCATATCGACCATTTCCTTTTCCAGCGCTTTGATGCGCTTGTCATCCTGCATGGACGCGGGCACATCTGCAAACAGCGCCCCCTGCGCCAGCGGCGTCCCGCTTACCTCACGGGCGTTGATGGGGTCGGTGGCGTACTCTTCCCAGTGAATCAACCCGGCAGAGGGCAGGTCATCAATGCGGAAGGCGTAGGTGCGGGCGGTGTACAGGCTGGTTTTCTTATCCTGGTAGCGCAAGTTGGCCTGCCCGAACACAGCGGGCTTATACACCAGTCGGGCTTGACCCGCCCCGCGTGCGGAGGTGCCGCTGCGCTGCTCCCATGCCTGGAGCGCGTCCGTTTGGCCGATGGTTTCTGGCAAAAAGTACTGCGAGATGGCGCTGGGCAGGGCGGGCTGGTTGGGGCTGTACTGGCTGCCACCACCGGGGCCGCCGCGCCCCTGTGTTTGATTGGGCGGCGGGAAGTTGGTGCTTTGCGCGTTGAAGCCGCCCTGCGGCTGGCCATACGGGTTCTGCTGGCCCGGTGCGTTGGGTGGGGGCGGCGCGAAGTTCCCCTGGCCGTACTGCACGCCGTAGGGCCTGGCCCCATAGCCCCCTTGCTGCGGCCCCTGTCCGGGTAGGTTGGGCGGGGGCGCGACCTGCCCGCCCTGTTGGCCGGGGAAGTTCGGGGGCGGTGGGGGGAATTGGCCGCCCTGCGCGTTGAAGCCGCCCGGCTGCTGGCCAGGGAAGTTCGGGGGCGGTGGGGCGAACTGGCCGCCCTGCGCGTTGAAGCCGCCCTGCGGCTGGCCATACGGGTTGCCGCCGTACTGGGCCTGCTGGCCGTAGGGGCTGTTGTTATACTGCGGCTGCTGCGGGAAGCCCCCCGCCTGCTGCTGGCCGTACTCATAGCCGCCGAACTGCTGCTGGTAGCGGGCCATCACTTGCTGGCGCTGGCTGGCCATCAAATAGCGGATTTGCTGGCGCGTGAGCGGGCCACGCAGGTAGCTCATGGCCCAGCGGGTGTGCATCAGGATGGGGCCGCCGTCGTTGTGAACGTTTTGCATCAGGAAGACGCGGGATTCTACGTCGGCAATCAGGCGCTCCACCTGATTCAAATCCAGGTTGGCGTCGGCAGTCGCCAGCGATTCCAACCCGCCCATGACCTTCTTGCGGTCGTTTTCCGTTTGCAAGCGCCCGATAAACCACGTCCCGGCATTCGATAGGCCCTTATAGTCCAGGTCGCCGGGGTTTTGCGTGGCCAGCACCAACCCGATACCGAAGGCGCGGGCTTGCTTGAGCAGGCGCATGATCGGCTCTTTGGTGGGCGGGTTCTTCGGGTACGGCGGGAAGTAGCCGAACATCTCATCAATATAGAGGATGGCCCGCAAGCTGGATGTACCGCTCTGGGTTCGCATCCAACTGAGCATGTTTTCCAGCAGCAGCGTAATAATAAACATGCGCTCTTGCTGGCTAAGGTGCGCGATGTAGAAGATACTGACATGCGGGCGACCGTTTTGCTGGTAAAGCAGGTTTTGAATGTCCAGCGGTTCGCCGTGAATCCACGACTGGAACGACGGCGAGGCAATGATGTTGTTCAACTCCATCGCCATTTTGTAGCGGCGCTTCTCGCTGATGTACTGGTCGATGGCGAACACGCCCAGCTTATCGAAGGGCGGCTGCTGCACCTGCGTGATGATCGACTCCATCGTCAGGTCAATGCCCTGACGCCAGTTATGCTCAAAGATGTTGGCCAGCAGCACATGCTCTTCGTCGGTGGGGCCAACATTTTTACCTGTAAGCGCCAGCAGCGCGGTCACAATGCCGCTGATCTTCTCGCGGTTGGCCTCCTCGTTAATGTGGAAACCCTCACGCGGTGCCCGCAGCGAGGCCAGAATACTAATGGGCAGGCCCGCGTCGCTGCCGGGCGTGTAAATGCTGTACTGCGCGGCAAGCTGCATCCAGCGCAGGCGGTCTGGCACGATGCCCCAGCTTTGCAGGCCGTCGCGCCAGCGCCCGGCGATGTCTTCGGCGTACTGTTGATCGTTGAGGCCAGCGCGACGGGCGTCGTCCGGGTTGACCCAGGGCGCGAAGTCTGTCGGCTGTAAATTGGGGAAGGTGAGCAGCAGGTTGGTAATGTCGCCTTTCGGGTCAATCACAATGCTGGGGATGCCGTCAAGAACGGCTTCTTCCAGCAGGTTGATGCACAGGCCCGTTTTGCCACTGCCGGTCATGCCGACGACAACGGCATGGGTGGTCAGGTCGCGGCTGTCGTAGTAAACGACTTCGTCGGTCACATCGCCTGTGTGGGAGTCGAACCGCTTGCCCAGGTAAAATGTCGTAGGCGCTTCAATAAATGGCATGGAAAACTCTCCAAAGAGAACGCTAGCGTATCGGTTGGGACGTAATAACCCGATTGTAGCACAATTGGTCTAGCCGGGGGGCGGGTTGTAACATGGAAACGCCAAACCGCCCCGAAATTGGGGCGGCGATGGGTGGGGGCAAGCTAAGTCGTTACCTTAGCCCTCGATTTGCACGCGGGTTTTGTAAAAGGCCACATACCCCTTGATGCGCTCAGCGCCAGGCCTGGCGTCCGGGTAAGTCCAGGCCGCATCGGCCAGGGTTTGGCCGTCTACGTTGATGTCATAGTAAGACGCGGTGCCCTTCCAGGGGCAAACGGTGGTCAGTGCCTTAGCACTGGGCTGGAAGTAAGCCATGTTGATGTTTTCCGGCGGGAAGTAGTGGTTGTTTTCAACAACGACGGTGTTGTCGCTTTCGGCGAGGGTGGCCCCGTTAAATGTAACCTTTGGCATGGCAATGCTGCTCCTTGATCTGTGCATATACAGTTTCAGAGTATGACAGATAGCACAGTCTTACGAGGGGGTGTCATGAGGTTTACGTGAGTACAACGGTTTGGCTGTACAATAGAGTTATGACCTATACGCCACCGGAGCCATGCCGTTATGCCCACCGAAGCCAACAAAGCCTTTGTCCGTACCTACCTGGACGCCTGGGAGCGGGGCGACACCGAAGCGCTGAAGGCCATGCTGCACCCCGAAGGCGTCACCCACACCACAGCCACCCGTGACGAAAACAGCCTCGATTTTGAGCCGCGCTCGTGCGCGATGTGGCACACGGCCTTTACCGGCACGCGCCTTCGCATCGACAAGATGGTGGCCCAGGAAGACAGTGTGGCCGTCTATTTTGCGATGGCCGCGGCCCACACAGGCGACTTTATGGGGATACCCGCCACCCATCGCAAAATCACCATTGGCGGGCTGGAAATTTACCGGATTATGAGCCGCCGGGCCATTGAAATCTGGCGTCTGTCCGATTCGATTGCGCTGATGCAGCAGTTGGGTGCAATTTAGGGCGTCAGTCGGCATAGCGCTCTTCCGGGTCGCCCCCCCGCTCTCGGATGCGGGCGGCCCGCTGGCGGGCAATGAGGGCGTCGTCAATTAGCGGCTTGAGCAGGCTGCGGTACACCGCGTAAAGCATCAACGCCAGTGAGATGGCCGCCCACAGCCACGCCCACAGCGCCGGGGACGTTTGGGGCATGACTTCTATACTGAACGCCGCCGCGTCGTTTAGCACGCGCCCGTCCGGGGTGCGGGCGCTAACGTTGCGCGTGAGGAACAGCAAATCCAGTACGGCATTGAGGGCGGTCATCATCGCCAATATGTTTAGCACCAGCACGATAATGTAGCGCGTGGCCAACAGGCCCATCACGGCCAGGGCTGCCGCGAACGCGCACCCCACCACCAGCGCAATCTGGCTGGTTTGGCCGTACAACAGCGACAGCGTGACCAGCCCGCCGCTCAGGGCCAGGGCAATCAGGCGCGGGTAGGGCACCCGGTTGGTGACGAAAAACAGCAGCGTCCCGAACAGGGCTGCGCTCAGGTAGCCCGCCGGTAAAATCGCCGCCCGCAGCCCGCCGCGAGTGGTGGCCAGCCCGGTGCCGTCTTCCATGACTTCAAAGCGAATGAACTCGCCATTGGTGACAATCGCCGCCAGCCCGTGCCCGGACTCATGCACGAACGTCACAAACAGCCGGAACGGGTACAGCGCAAAATCCAGCGCCGGGATGTTCCACACAATGAACACCACCGCCAACGCGATAAGCGACATGCTCAACGCCCGCCGCCGGAAAAGCTGCCAGTCTACAAACATAAATCCGCGCCTTCGGTGTACAATGCTCCCTTTAACCGCATCACCAGAATAACACAACAACCCGTAGAGAGGATTTCCGTTTGCCTGAAGATTTACTGCGATTTGGTACCGTCGGCTCGCCGCAAACCACACCCGGTTCCGGCACCCCGGCGGCGATTGCCCACACCCGCGACCTGGGCTTAGATCACCTGGAAATTGCCTGGACGCGCAGCGTGCGCGTGAGCGATGAAACCCTGGCCCACATCAAAGCAGCGGCGGAAGAACACGCCGTTAGCCTGAGCGTTCACGCGCCGTACTTCATCAACCTGAACAGCCAGACGGCGGACAAAATGCAAAAGAGCGACGAGCGCCTGCTGGCGGCGGCCCGCGCCGGGTACAAGTGCGGTGCCCTGGATATTGTGTTTCATCCGGGCAGCTATCACAAACAGCCGCCCGATGAGGTGTACCCGCGTGTGCGCGACCAACTGGCCCAACTGCAAGCCACCCTCCAGGGGGAAGGCACGCACGTCACGCTGCGCCCAGAAACAATGGGCAAGCAGGCGGTGTTCGGCACACTGGAAGAAGCGCTGCGGCTGAGCCAGGACGTAGACGGGGTGCTGCCCTGCGTCGATTGGGCGCACCTGTACGCCCGGACGGGTGTAGGTGGCTTCAACAGCCGTGACGAGTTCCGGGGGGCGTTGGATAGGATGGGCGAGATGCTGGGCGACGCAGCTTACAAGCGCGTTCACTTCCACATGAGCGGCATCAGCTACACGGCGAAAGGGGAAAAGGCGCACATCCCGCTGTTTACGTGTGAGCAGCACTACACTGACCTGTTCGAGCTGTTCGTGGAATACGAGTTGGCGGGCACCATCGGCATTGAAGCGCCGGAACCGTTCCACACGGCAGACGCGCTCACGTTGCAGGCAATTTATCGCTACTACTGCGCCGAAAAAGCAGGCCAAAACCAGCCCAAGCGCCACGCCAAAGACGGGCAGGCTTAATCTGGCAAAATGTAAGAAATGTCATCTGGCACAGGCGTCAGCAGGTACACATCCGTGAAGCGCTCCCAGGCTGCTGTGCGGCCTTCCGCATAACCCAGGTCAATCCACAGGCGGCTGTCGCGGGGGGCGTCGGTGGCGATGGCTTCGCCCACCCCATAACCCGGAATGTAGACTTCGCTGCCTGATGGAATCAGCGTGGGGTCCACGCGCACAACGCCCGCGCCGCTGCCGTCGGGGGTATAACGAGTGGCATACAGGCGCAGCCTACGCCAGTAGGTGCGCGGCCCCTGTGGCGTGGCAATATCCCGGATGACGATGTTTGTGCCGTAGGCAATCACGCGCTCTTTCGGCTGCCGGATGACGGTGCTGCGTTCTTCATCGCGGCTGACGACGACCTCGTTTTCAAAGCGCACGCGCACATCGCGCTGCCGCAGGCCCGCCTCCCCCGGTTGCAGCAGGCGTATCTGATCCAGTTCGAGCTGCGGCTCGGCTTCGGCAACCATGCCAAAGGGGATTTGTTCAACCGTGCTTTGCATTTCCTCACGCACACGGATGACGCGCACGGTCATGTCTGGCTGGACGGGGCTGCTTTCGTTGGGGATGCTGTAGTCCAGGCCCAGCAGGGCCACCCCGGCGTCGGCCAGCAGTCCGGCCACATTCGGGCTGCGGGTGCGCGTTTCGACGGTGGTGCCATCGACAAGCAAACGGGCCGGGACGGATCGCTCAACGGTGATGGCCATGTCATCGGCTACTGGCGCGTTCACGTCGGGCGTGACGGCATCGGCCAGATACAGCGTGATGCCCGCTTCGTACAGGGCCTCGCCTACAGTGGGGCCGGTGGTTCGCAGGGGGTGGCGGGTGGCACCGTCAATCACAGTGATGTCTACAGCGCGGTTGACCCCTATCTGGTTGACGGTGGCGGGCCAGTCCACCAGGGCGGGGGCGTCTACGGGCACGCCATTCACTTCGATCTGGTCTTCAGTGGACAGCGTGACCCCGGCGGCGTTGAGGATGTCTGTCGGACGGGTGAGCGTGGTGTTGATGATCTGCGTGATGCCATCTACCTGGACGGCGACGGGCCGGGCGCGGTTAAGCGCGACCTGGATACCGTCTTGCACGGGCGCGTCCAGGTCTACCGAAACGGCATCCCCCTCAGCTAGCGTAATGTCCATATCGGTCAGCAGGTCGCTTACGGTGGCCGCGTTGGTATCCAGCGCGATGACCCGCCCATCCAGGATAACGGTAGCCGTGTTGGTGTCCATCAGTTGCAGGATGTAGGTGAGGGTGGTCACGCTGGCAGCGAAAGCCAGCACACTGCCTGCGATCAGGGCTGCGACCAGGCGGCGCGGGGTTACGACACGCCGCCGCTGCCAGGGCGGGCGGGTGAGTGTTTTGGTCTGGTGGGGGTTGGGGTCAGCCATCGCAGGGAGTGTGTTTTTGAGGGGAGTTCACCAGCGGAAGGCTTGCCTGCTTGGGTAGGCACCCGGCGACCCGCAACACCCACAACGAACCTTAGTGCTGCTGCCGTTAAGCCCTGACACAGTTCGGATCGTGCCGGTTCGCGGGGCCGAATGCACACCCAAATCGACAAACGCCGCTGGTTACTCTTTGCATTCTAGGTACGGTGAAAGGGGATGTCAATGGTGCTGCTAGGGGTGTTTGCCAGGTTATTGGCGATGAAGCCCTCACCGCCTTCTGCCAATCGCCGCTGCGCGGCCAGGTGAGGGCGGCGGCGCGTGCAACCGCCTCCATTCGTTCAATCGCGTTTTTATAATACATAAGTGTTAAAGGACCAGGGTGTTAACAGAGGGGATTGGTCGGCACGCTATCTCAATTGAATGCTACAATGCCACCAGTCAGGACATCATCAAGGGGACGTAACAGCGATGTGGAAGCGAATTAGCGCGGTGGTAGTCAGTATTGGCGTGAGCGCTGTGTTTTTGTGGCTGGCGCTGCGCGGCATTGACCTGGATGCGGTATGGGCCGACATTCGGCGGGCGAACTTTGGCTGGATTGCCTTGAGCCTGCTTATCGGTATGGTGAGCATTTACACGCGGGCCATCCGCTGGCAGGGCCTTGTGGACTTCAAAGTGAACCAGCGGCAGGCGTTCTACATCGTGGGGGTCATGTTCATGCTCAATCTGTTTTTCCGGCTGGGCGAGGTGGCCCGCACGGTGCTGGCCCGCCGCGAAAACATCCCGGTGATAACGACAGCCACCAGCATCGTCGTCGAGCGCCTGTTAGATACCGTGCTGGTGCTGCTGGTGCTGCTAATCGTGGTCACGCAGGTGCCAGATATGCCGCCGGAGGTGGCCGCGAATGTGGCACGGGTCGCCCCTGTCTTCGCGGCGCTCAGCGTCATTGCATTTGTGACGCTGATTGTGCTGGCCCGCTATCCCCGGTTTGCCCATCGCCTGCTGCACATCTTCATTAACCGCATTCCGCCGCTCAAGCGGCTGCCACTGGATGAGTTGCTGGATCATTTGCTGCACGGGCTAAAGCCACTGGTAGAGTGGCGCAGTGCGGCGCACGCGCTGGGCTGGACTGCGGTATCGTGGCTGTTGTCCTGGATTGTTTTTGCGATGGTGCAGTTGGCCTTTGCCGATACAACCGATGTGGTCTTGCAGGCCAGCATGGGCATGTCGCTGGCGTCGTTCAGCGTGGCCCTGCCGTCGGTGGGGGCCATTGGCCCGTTTGAGGCCGCGATGATATTGGCAGGGCAAGCCTTCGGAGAGCCAGAGTCTACCGCGCTGGCGATTGGTGTGGTGGTGCATGTGGTCACCATCATCGCCTATGTGGTGAGCGGGCTGTGGGGGTCTATCGGGTTGGGGGTGGCCCTCACCGATGTGATGCAGCGGGCTGACGCGGCAGGCACAAACACGGACGGTGCCGCCGTGCCTGCGGAATCTGGAAATTAGCATGGGGGGGGTTACGCGGCGGGAGTGGCGGTGGGCGACGGTGTTTGCCGTCGCTGTAATGGCCCTGACGGTGGTTCCGTATGCCATCGGCTACGCCAACCAGACGGAGCAGCAGCGCTACACCGGCTTTGTGCTGGGCGTGGACGATGGCGTGAGTTACCTTGCCAAGCTGCGCTATGGGCTGGCAGGTCACTGGCGCTTTTCGCTGATTTACACCTCTGAGCCGCACGACCCGGCCCCGCTCACTTATTGGTCTTATCTGGTGCCGGGGCAGGCGGCGCGGCTGTTCACAGATGTACGCCAACCCGACCTGTACACGACGCTGGCGCTGTACTTCCACGCAATGCGGCTGCTGTTCGGCGGGCTGCTCATCTTGATGCTGTACCGCTTTGTGGCCCTGTTTGTCGCCGGGTTGCAATCCCGGCTGTTTGCGCTGGCCCTGATGACGCTGGGCGGCGGCCTGGGTTGGCTGCTGCTGGTTATGGGCGGTACCCCGCCAGAGTGGTACATCCCGGAGGGGTTTACGTTTATGCTGCTGCTCACGCTGCCGCACCTCGCGCTGGCCCGCCTGGCGCTGGTGGGCGGCTTTTGGGCGTTGTTCGCCAGTGCCGGTGACCGGCGCTATGCGCTGCTGGCGGGCTTGCTGTGGTTGGTGACGACGCTGTGGGTGCCGTTCTACCTGGCGGTGGTTTACGCGGTGCTGGGCGTGTGGGGCCTGCTGTTGTGGGTGCGCCGCCGCGCCTTCCCCCTGGATGCGTTCATCCGGGCGGTGATGGCCGCTGGTGTGCCGCTGCCCCTGTTTTTGTTCCTGTTCTGGCAGTTTCAGGTCAACCCGGCTATGGCCCAATGGAGCGCTCAGAACAGCTTGCCCGCGCCGCCGCCGCTGCACTATCTGCTGGCCTATGCGCCGTTTCTGATAGGCGGGGCGTTTGGCGTGCGGGGGGCGTGGCGCAGCGAGGATGAGCGCTGGTTGCTGGTGTTGGCCTGGGCGCTGGCCGGGCTGACGCTGGTCTATCTGCCGGTTAATGTGCAGCGCCGCTTAGCTGAGGGCGTCCTGATTCCGTTGGCGTTGCTGGCGACGGTGGGCGCGATGCGCTTTGCCGGGTGGGGGCGGGCGGCCCTGCTGGTGATCGCCGGGCTGTCATCGGTGCTGCTGCTGGCCGGGTTGACGCTGCAAACCGCGTCCCAATCGCCAACCCTGTACACGGACGCGACGACGATTGACGCGCTGCTGTGGCTGGACGCCAACGCGAGTGAACCCGGCGCAGCCGTCCTGTCGCGCAAGCCGATTGGCAACCGGGTGCCGGCGTATACGGCGCTGCGGCCTTATGTGGGGCACGGGCCAGAGACGCTGTTTTCCAGTGAGAAGGAACCCGCCGCCGAGGCTTTCTTCAACGGCGAACTGCCCCCCGCCGAAGCGCAAGCCCTCGTCACGGGCAGCGGGATTGACTACATCTTCACCGTGCCGGGTGATAGGCTGCCCGATAGCATCGAACCCATCACGGACGAAATCTACAGCGCGGGCGGGGTTACGGTTTACGCTGTTACGCCGTAAAGTCCAAAATCCGCCGCGCCATAACCGCGCTTACGTCGTCTAAGTGTGGGTTATCCACCAAAAAGCGCAGATAGGCACGGTAGCGGTCATCGCCCAGGGCCAGCACCAACGCACTGCCCGCCGCAATCCGCAGTTCGGCGTTGCTTTTTTCGTTGGCCAGTTCCAAAAACTCGGCGGTGCTTTCCCAACCGGGCATGTCGGCCATTTCCGTTTGCAGCGACTTCTCAAACGTCAGGTTCCAGCCAGCCAGCAGGCGCTCGCTTTCCGCTATCACCCGGATGAGGCCGTCGCGCACCTGTATGCTGCGCTCACTCAACGGCTTACGGGCTGCGACGGCGGCAGCGATGGCATCTACATCTTGCGTGGATAGCTGTATGGCGTAGTTGGCCAGGGGCCGCTTAAACTGGCGCAGTAGAATATCAATCAAATCGGACATGGGCGCGTTGGCAAAGGCGCTCTGGCGTGATGGGGGGACGGTCATGGGTCGCTCCGTTGTGGTCGGATGCGGTCATTATAACGGGCGCGGTCACGAATCCGAACAGGCGGGCACGTCGGCGGCGCGGTTGGCCAGCAGCCAGCACTGCGCGGCCATCACCCCGGCCAGATTACGCGCAAACTGTGGGTCACTTGCTGATGACAACTCCACATCGGCGGCGGCGATGCCCAGCCCGTCGGCCCAACTCGGTGCCGTCCCGCTCACAGGATAGGCCGAAAAGGCCGCGCCGTAGTTGTACCCGGCGGCGCTGCCATAAACGGCGGCGAGGTCGCCGCTGCGCCACTCGCCCACCCGCTGACTGCAATCCCCGGCGAACACCCCATCTGCCGCACTGTGATAAAACAACACCGCTTCCGGTTGCAGCGCGTTGATAAACGCGGCTACGGCGCGGGTTTCGGGTTCGCTCATGGGTGCTGGGCCGGGGTTAACCGCGCCCCGGTTGTACACTGCATCCGGGGACCAGCCACAGGCCCAATTGCGGTTGAGGTCTACGTTAGCCCCGTTAAAGCGGCTGTTGGCGGCGCTGCCGTCCGGGTTCATCACCGGGATGACCCACACCGTAACCCCAGGCAGCACCGCGCCTGGCGTGGTGCGGAAGTGGTCGATTAGCGCTTCGGCCAGGTCGATGGTGTTCGCTTCCGAGCCGCCGTGTATCCCGCTGACGAGCAAAAGTGCTTGCGGCCCGTCACCAAAGCGATACGCGCTGATGTCGCGCCCGCCAGCCGATGTGCCGACGCGGGTACTGTCGTTGAGTGCCGTTTGTGGCGTGAACAACACGGGCGGCGCGGTGTGTGGGGGGGCCGTGCGCGGCGTTGGGGTGGCAGTGGCGGTCACCGTCGCCGGGATGCTGACGGCACGGGGCGTGTGCGTGGGGCGCAGGGGGGCAATGGCTTGGGGCGCAGCCGTGACTGTTGGCGGGGGCGGCGTGGGCGGGGGCACGGGCACACAGCCCAAACAAATTGCCAACAGGCCAAAACGCACAACCAAATGTATAATTTTCATTACATAGTACATCACGCGGCGAACGACCTCCCCATGAAACTTGCACGGTGCATTCTACCTATTCTGGCAGTGGGGCTGCTACTGGCGGCATGTGCCCCCACGCCAAACGCCCCCCTGCCCACCCTGGCCGTGCTGCCGCCGTCGCGCACGCCGACCCCCTCCCCCACGATTACGCTAACGGCATCGCCCACGCGCACGCTGACGCCCACCCCCACTGCCACCCCAACCCATACCGTCACGCCGTCGCCAACAGTCACGCCGTCACGCACGCCAACCGTTACGCCGTCGCGCACGCCCACATTTACCATTACGCCCAGCGAAACCAAAACCCAAACGCCCTCGCGCACCCCCACCGCCACCCTTACCCCCACCGAGGCGGTGCCCAGCATCAGCCGCTTTGAAGCCAATCCCGATTCAGTGGTGCGCGGCGGCCAGGTGACGCTGGTGTGGGAGATTGACGCCGATTCGATATTGGTGGAGTTGCAAAACAAAAACCAGGAAACGCTGGATGCGTTCACCTTACAGCCCCCCGCCGGGACGCGCCCGGTCACGCTGCCCGCCGTGATTGGGGATTTGGCGGTGTTTAGCCTGACGGCCCGGCGCGGCGAGGAAGTGGTGAGTATAGACCTGGGGGTTGAGGTAGAATGTGAATTCCCGTGGTTTTTCGATGCCGACCGTGAGCTTGCCAATTCGCGGGCGGCGTGCCCGCTGGGTGTGCCCATTACCAACAACGGCGCGTATCAAGCCTTTGAGACGGGCTACATGATTTATACCCCCAACTTCAACCGCGTGTATGTGCTGTATGCGGGCGTCAACGGCGGCTCTTACGTGACGCAGTTCCCCAAACGAACCAACGCGCCGCTGCCCAACAGCCCGCCCGGCAACCTGTTCGAGCCTGAAGCCGAGTTCCGGGGCGTGTGGCTGGATACCGACGCGCCCACCACCCGCGACTGGGAAGACGAAATCGGCTTTGGGCTGACGCCAGAGATTCAAACCCCCCTTCAAACCCAGCAAGAACGCGGCACCGGGGCGCTGTACATCGGCACGGGGACGGGGTTTGTGTTCCGGCTGGTGACGAACCCCCAACAACCCGACACGGGCATCTGGCAAAAGCTGCGCTAGGCCCACACTTCGGGGATGTTTACATTTGCATATGGAACGTTATGATAAACTCTGTTTTGTGTAGGCATGTTTAAGGAAAGTTTGCAATGCACAAACGGTTCGCCCTTGTGTTGGCGTTTGCCCTGGCGGCTGTAGCTGTGATTGCGTCCCCGCTACGGGCGCAAGACGGCGCGGCGCTGATTGAGATGACTGTAGACGCGGGGTATGATGCGTACTTCCGCGATGACCAATGGCTGCCCGTTCAGGTCAACGTGACCAACAACGGCGACCCCATCGACGCCCGCGTGATTGTGCGCCCGCAAACCACACGCGGCGTGGGCGGCACGTACAGCGTGCCGATGGAGCTGCCCACCAACTCCAGTAAGCGAGATCAACTGTACATCACGGCGCGGGGCACCGTCACACAGCTTCGTGTGGAACTGCTGAGCAACGAAAGCGATGTTGTACTGGCCAGCCGTCAGGTGCCGCTGGTCGCCATTCAACCGACAGAGCAGCTTTATGTGGTGATCACACAGGCCGCTGCCGGGTCTATCGACATGACCAACGCTCGCGGGATGGGCATGGTCGCCTATCAGGCTAACTGGTCGCTTGATGACATCCCGACGAACGCTGCCGCGCTGGAAAGTGTGAATGCGTTGGTATTCACCGATGTAGACACGGGCGGCCTGACATTGGATCAGGAACGGGCGCTTGAGTCCTGGGTGGCCGATGGCGGCCATCTGATTGTGACGGGCGGCCCCAACTGGCAGGCCACCGCTGAGGGCCTGCGGGCGCTGCTGCCGCTTAACCCCGGTGACAGCGAAAACCTGCCGGGGCTGCAACCGCTGGCCGATTACCTGGGCATAGATGCCGACCTCACTGCGGACACGTCGGTGGCTGTGGGCGAACTGGTGGAAGGGGCGCGGGTGCTGGTGGCAAGCGACGAGGCTATCCCGCTGCTGGTGCGCCGCGAATTGGGGGATGGCACGGTTGATTACCTGACGCCGGACCCGAACGTGGCCCCGCTGCGCGGCTGGCAACACACCAGCGCGCTGTGGTACAACCTGGTGATTACGCGCACACCCGTCCCGAACTGGTCGCAGGACTTCAGGGCGTGGGATGCCGCCAAGACTGCCGCCGAAATCTTGCCAGGGCTGGACGTGCTGCCGAGTGTGCTGCCGCTGTGTGGCTTTTTGGCGTTGTACATCGTGCTGATTGGCCCGGTGAACTACCTGATTTTGAACCGCATCAACCGTCGTGAATACGCCTGGCTGACCATCCCGGCGCTGATTGTGCTGTTCAGCGGGTTGGCCTGGGTGGTAGGCAGCGAACTGCGCGGCAATGACCCCAGCATTGGCCGCCTGACGCTCGTCCGTAGCTGGCCGAACACGGAAGTGGCCCGCACAACCGAGTTGATCGGGCTGCTGTCGCCGCAGCGCACCCAGTACACGCTGGATGTAGCCGATAATACCTTCCTGCGGACGATCCCCAACACGGAACTGGTGGGCACTAACAGCCTGCTTGAGTCCACCTTTGAGACCAGCATTGAAATCCAGCAGTTTAACGGCTTCCGGGCGTTTGAGTTCCCGGTGGATGCCAGCTTTGTCGCCGGGTTCGCGGCCAACAGCACCACCGAAAAGCCGCAAATCAGCGGCAGCGTGCTGATAAGCTACCCCGACGACGACCGCAACGTGCAGATGATCCGGGGCAGTGTGACCAACAACACCGACCAGACGCTCGAAGACGGCGTGATCCTGGCGCGGGGGGTGGCCTACCGCCTGCAAGAGCCAATCGAACCGGGTGACGTGCAAGCCTTCCCGCTGCTCAGCGCCAACCGCATCACACTGGAAGGCAGCGAAATGGCGGCACCGTCCCCGATTGGCTATGACGGCTCGCGGGTGAACCTGGGCTTTGGTTACAACAGCGGCGGCTACTACGAAGACACGGTAGACCGTACCCTGACGGACATCATGGGGCAAAACGGCAACTTTGGCGGTTACTACTCCGGCAATGACGCTCGCACGCCAGAAGAGCGCACGGCTCAGGAAGAAATGCGGCGGCGCTGGTCCTTCCTGACGGCGCTGCTGCGCGACCCGTACTTTAGCACCGGGCGCGGTGATAAGGTGTATTTCGTGGGGTGGTCGAACCGCGCTGTTACCGATGTTGACTTAGCAGAGCGCACCTACAACGCCTACGACTCCACGCTGTATGTGGTCGAGCTAGAATCCGAAATTCAACGGCCTGTGGCCACACGGGTGCGCGTGGCCAGTGACCAGTTTGTGTGGTCTGTGTTTGAGAAGAACACGCTCAGCAATGCCGCCCCGGTCAACCTGCGCCTGTCAGAAGGTAACAGCATCGCTTTCCGCTACACACCGATTGAAACGGCCCGCCTGGAAGTGGTAGACGAACTGCACCTGCTGGTGCGCTACAACAGTGGGGGGGCACCGTCTATGCCGCTGCAACTGTGGGACTGGCAGGATCAAGCATGGGACGATGTGACCATCACCAACAACCAGTTGATTTTGCGCCGCCCAGATGAGTACATCGGCCCGCAGAATGCTGTGGTGGTGCGCGTGGTGGGCACAGGCGTTTACTATGACATTCAGTCCATCCGCGTGGAGCAGCTTGGCGAGTTTGCAGAGGCGCAGCCGAGTTAGCGTGAGCAGGGGCCGTGCTGCGAATCAAGGGTAGTGGGCCGCCACGCTGGGCGGCCTCTACACAACCCATGTGACCTGTGAGAGACGCGCAACGGCGCGTCCGCTGGACGCTGAGTCATTACGTCGTATTTGAGAATAGTTTGGTTTCAGCCAGGGTGGGCCACATAGATGAGTTCATAGGCCAGCAAACCGGGCAGCACGGGCGGTGGCGCGGGTCGATTCACCCGGCGGGAGAGGCGGTTGAGGGTGTTTTGCAGGCCACTGCCAGCGATGTGCAGCCCCGTGACGGTGTAGCCCTGCCCTTCTACCAGGTCGCGCCCCGTCTTGAGCGTGTACAGGCGCAGGTGGGTGCGGTCCATCACACCGTAGTCCGTGTAATCAAAGCGGCCCCGCAGCAAATCCAGGCGGATGCGCCAGTTGGCCACGTTGGGCAGGGACACAATCAGGGTAGCATCGTCGGTAAGCAGGTCACGCGCCTGTTGCAGCAGCCGCTCCGGGTATTTGAGGTGTTCCAGCACGGCGGCGGCCAACAGCACACCATATGGCCCGGACTCGCGGGCAGCGGCCAGGGCGTCGGGCATGTCTAAATCGACCTGATGCACTTCGCTGCACCGCGCCGCCGCAATGCGAACCGCGTTTGGGTCGGCTTCTAATCCGGTTACACGGCAGCCCAACCCGATTTCCATATAGCCCGATAGATACCCGGACGCGCAGCCGAGTTCCAACACGCGGGCACCCTGCGGAATCAAGCGCATCAGCAGGCTGTGGGCGTCGTTTGGCCGGGCGGTGTTCGGGTCGTAGATGTGGTCGAGGTGGTATTTGGGTGGGGGAGCAGATATTGTCATGCGGCGCATTGTACCTGCTGTGGGCGGCGGTGCAAGGGATGGGCGATAGCGGGTTGATCGGGTAATTGAGTTTAGGCGGACGCGCTTCTGCGCGTCCGTTGGATGGATGCCCTAGCCCGCATATCGCACGGATAGATGAATGATTACAAATTCCCGGTGCTACTGGGCCGCCGCCGGGCCGATGTACTGTGCATCACCGAAGGCCAACAGCGGGAAGAAAACAATGCTCAACAGAATCAGGCCGACCGTAAAGCCCACGCCCTTACCAAATGACTTGGACAGGTCGTTGAGAACGATAATCAAAATAACAATATTGACGAACGGAATCAGCAAAAGCACGATCCACCACAGCGGGCGGCCCACGATTTCCAACAGCACAATCGTGTTGTAAATCGGGATGATGGAGGCCCAGCCTGGTTTGCCTGCCTTGCCGAAGAGAACCCACTGCGAAGCGATCACCACCACAGCCAGGATCAACTGAACAACGAGCTGGATACCGGCGGCAGCGGCGGCCCCGTCACTGGACTGCTGAAAAGCTAAAAAGAACAAGTTTTCCATTTTGACACACTCCCTTGTGCTGAAAGTAAACTCATCATTAACTTAACCTCAATACAGGTGGGGCGCAAACCACTTGCTGTAAAAAAGCGATTAAACTTGTGTTCAGGTTGTGCGATGTAATCCCGGCCAATCTAAAAACATCACTTCTACTGCGAGGCGCGGGTTGGTGTTGGTGCGTTGAAGCATGGTCAGCGTTTCGCGGGTGACATTGAGGGCAGCAGCGGCGGCGTCTGTGCTGATGGCAGCAGCAACATCGCGTACCACCGCTTCCCGGTCGATGTTGGTCAGCGGCAGGTTGGTTCCGCTGGCAACAAGCAGCACATCCCGCCAGTAGGTCATCCACAGTTCCAGCAGCGGGAACAACGCGGGCTTATCGCGGCCCAGCCCGTCGGCAATACCGAAGCGCCCGGCCCGGTTGTGCCCCAGCACCTCCTCCAGCATATCCAGCGCCATCTCGCGCTGCTTTAAGGCCGGGCTGTCCGGGTGGGCGGCGTCGATGGCCCAGCCCACGCGCCCGCTGCTCACGCGGGCAATCAAGTCGGCGTCGGGTGGGTCTACCTCGTAGTGCTGCTCCAAAATGCGGCGCACCTCAGCCACCGGCAGCGGGCGCAGCGATAGGGTTTGGCAGCGGCTGGTAATCGTAGACAGGATGCCGTCGGTGCTGCGGGCCAGCACCACCAGCAGCGCCGTCTCTGCCGGTTCTTCCAGCGTTTTCAGCAGGGCATCCTGGGCCTGGGGCCGCGCATTTTGGAACTCGTCCAGGATAGCCACGCGGAAGCGAGCCTCGTAGGGGCGCAGGGCCAGCTTGGTTGTCACCTCGCGCACCGCCTCAATTTTGAAGGCCCCCGTCTTCTCGTCCAACTGAGACAGCACAATATCCGGGTGATTGCCGCTTTTGATGCGCCGGGCGGTGTTGGCTTCTGTGTCAATGTTGGCGGGCGCGTTGGGGTGGGGCGCGTTAAGGGCCATCGCCAGGGAGTAGGCCAGCGTGCGCTTGCCAATCGCGTCTATCCCCACAAACAGATAGGCGTGGCGCAGGCGGTCATTGATGATGGCGCGGCGCAGGCGGTCTACCGCCCAATCATGGCCGTAGACGGGCCAGTTGTGCGGGGGCAAAGCGGCTTGGGGCATGGGTAGATGTTCCTCAACGTGTGTGCAATGTCATTATAGCGTGTGAGCTATGTAACCGCGCAGGGCGGCGCGGCTTCACAGTACACTCCAGGGCCACTATACTGATAAGAGTTCACTATAAAATTCTAAAAGGCTTAATTTTTGCTTATGTCTCTGTCTTTGCAAGCGTTGTTAGCCGCACTGCCCATTCTAATCGCTTTAGGGTTGTTGATCGCGTTTCAACTGCCCGCCCGCACTGTTATGCCGCTGATTTACATTCTGACAGTCGGCATCGGCCTGACGGTGTGGCGCATGTCGTTGAGTACGGTCATCGCATCTACGATTCAGGGCTTGTTCATCACGTTTGACATTCTGTTTATCGTGTTTGGGGCTATATTGCTGCTGGCCACGCTCAAACAGTCCGGGGCAATTGCTGTCATCCGTCAGATGTTTGTGGACATCAGCCCGGACCGGCGCGTGCAGGTGATGATTATTGCGTGGCTGTTCGGCTCATTTTTGGAGGGCGCGTCCGGGTTTGGCACCCCGGCGGCGATTGTGGCCCCGCTGCTGGTGGCGTTGGGCTTCCCGGCGATGGCGGCGGTGATGGTTGGCTTGATGGTGCAAAGCACTGCTGTGACGTTCGGCGCGGTGGGCACGCCGATTCTGGTCGGCGTCACGGGCGGCCTGGAGAGCCAGATGCTAGACGCGCAGCTATCGGCAGTGGGCCTGACCTTTGTGGAATACCGCCAACTGATCGTTGCGCGGTCTGCGGTAATTCACGGCATTGTGGGCACGCTGATGCCGACGTTAATGGTGATGATGATGACGCGCTTCTTCGGGGAGCGCCGTTCCTGGACGGAGGGGCTGACGATTTTGCCGTTTGCGCTGTTCAGCGGGTTGGCGTTCACCATCCCGTACACGCTCACGGGTATTTTCCTCGGCCCGGAGTTTCCGTCGCTGTTGGGGGCGCTGGTGGGGCTGGCTATCGTGGTGACGGCAGCGCGGCGCGGCTTTTTGCTGCCCCAAAAAACGTGGGACTTCCCGGCAGAAAGCACCTGGCCCCAGGACTGGCTGGGCACGCTGGGCAACACATCGGAAAACGAGGCGCTCAAGGACGATGTGCCGCAGGTCGAAGTGGACCCACAGGCCCCCCCTCCCAAAGCCATGCCCATCTGGATGGCGTGGTTGCCCTACGGCCTGCTGGCGGTGGGGTTGGTCCTCACACGCCTGCCTGCCTTCGGCATCGGCACCTTCCTACAAGATGCGCTGCGGATTGAGTGGGCGGGCATCCTGGGCACAGAGATTTCTGGATCAACCACGCCGTTGTATTTACCGGCGGCGGTGCTGGTGGTCGTCGTGCTGCTGACGTTGGGCCTGCACCGGGTACCCCTGCCACAGGCGCGGGCCGCTCTGGGTGAAGCCAGCGGCATCCTGTTGAGTGCGGGCTTTGTGCTGCTGTTTGCGGTGCCGATGGTGCGCGTGTACATCAACAGCGGGTTTAACGCGGCGGGCCTTTCCAGTATGCCGATTGCGATGGCGGCGTGGGCGGCATCCACCGTAGGCGGGGTGTGGCCGCTGCTAGCCCCGACCATCGGCGCGCTGGGCGCGTTTATCGCAGGGAGCAACACCATCAGCAACCTGATGTTCAGCTTGTTCCAGTTCAGCATTGCTGACCAGCTTGGCGTTTCTGGAACAGTGGTGGTGGCATTGCAGGCGGTGGGCGCGGCAGCGGGCAACATGATCGCCATTCACAACATTGTCGCTGCCGCCGCAACGGTGGGCCTGCTGGGTCGTGAGGGCAACCTGCTGCGCAAAACGGTCATCCCGACGTTTTACTATGTGCTGTTTAGCGGGCTGCTGGGCCTGCTGGCCATCTATGTGTTTGGTGTGAGTGACCCGCTGCTGGTGGCCAGCCCGTAAACAAGTGGCCCTATCCACAACGTTGCAATAGCGGGCCGGATGCTATAGCTTTGAAGCCCATAACTAACCCGCATGGATTCGCGTTTGAATGCTCACGATAGCTGATGCCCTGCAAATGGCCGAGTTCGCCGGGGCCGATGTCATGGCCGGGGCCGACAACCTCACCCGGCCCGTGAAGTGGGTGTATAACACCAGCGTTCCCGACCCGTACAACTGGCTGGACGGCGGCGAACTCGTATTGACCACTGCTCGCAACATGCCGCCCACCGAAGCTGAACAGATTGCCACCATCCGGGCGTTAGCAGAGCGGCGCATTGCTGGCCTGGTCGTCACGGTAGGGCGCGATATTGATGTGGTGCCGCCCGCATGGTGCGAAGCCGCCGCCGCCTGTGGCCTGCCGCTCATCACCCTACCCTATCAAACGCGCTTCGTCACGCTGGCCCGCGCCGTTAACGAGCGCATCGCCCAGGCCAGCCTGTTTATGATGCGGCGGGCGCTGCACATCCATCAGGTACTAACGCGGCTGGTGCTGGAAGATGGCGGCCTGGATGACCTGGCGCAGGTGATGGCCGACCTCATCGGCCAGTCGGTGAGCATCGAAACGCGCCAGTTCGAGGCGCTGGCCAGTGCCAACATCGCGGCCATTGACGAGGCCCGCCGCTACACGCTTGAACACGGACGCACCAACCCGGCGCTCATCCAATGGCTGGAAGATGACGGCACACTGCCCCACCTGCGTGAAACGCGCACACCCGCCCAACTGCCCAAAATCCCGGAGGTGGGGCTGGAACTGGAACGCATTCTGGCACCCGTCGTGGTGCATGGCGACCTGTACGGTTACATCTGGATTATCGGCGACGGCAGTCCGCTGCAAGACATTGACCGCATGGCCATCGAGAGCGGCGCAACGGTGGCCGCGCTGATGATGCTGCATCAAGAGGCGGTGCAAACGGCAGAGGCCTCGCTGCGGGGCGGGGTGCTGGCCCAGTTGATCGAGTACGACAGCCGCCGCGATGCCCTGCTTACGGAGAAGGCGCTGCGCTATGGCCTGGATTTGCACCGGCCTTACCGGATGCTGCTGGTGGAAACGGCCACAATGGGTAACGGGGCACTGGCGCAGCTTGACCGGCGCTTGAACCGTTTGGCGCGTGACCAACACTGGGCGGCGGTGGTTGGCCAGTTTGCCGGGCAGGTGCTGCTGCTGCTAGATGCCCGCGCCGCGCATGATGAGGTCGCCGGGGCCATCTTGACGCGGGTCGGCACGGTTGGGGCGTGGGTGGGCGTGAGCGCCGTTCATCAAGCGCCCGCCGCTGCGAGTGATGCCTATACTCAGTGCCAGGAGGCGCTCGTGATTGCCCGTCGCCTGCACCACCCGCAGCGCATCGCAGTGTTTGACGACCTGGGCTATGTATACGCGCTCTATCGTGCCGGGGCGGCCAGCTTGCGCGGCAACCCGCTGGCGGAAAGGCTGCGCCGCCTGCGCGAAGAAACCCAGGCCGACCTGTTCCAGACGTTGGAAGTTTACCTGGACGTGGGCGGCAATGGCGTGGCGGCTGCCGAAGCGCTGTACATCCACCGCAGCACGCTCAATTATCGCCTTAACCGCATCACCCAGTTGACGCAAGCCGACCTCACCGACCCCGGCACGCGGGTTAACCTGCAAATGACGCTTAAACAACTGCGTCTGTTCGACGCCTGATGGCGGCCAGTTTTGCGGGTTTTTTGCAGAACTCGAAGCGTGCCGGTCGCGTAGAATAGAGTAGACAGACGCAAGCAAACGCTTCAGGAGGAAGCCACCGTGACCGATAAAAAACGCCTGTATAAAGCCGAAAAACGCGGCCAAATCGCCGGGATCAGCGTGGGCCTGGCGGACTACTTCAATATTGATGTGGCCATCATTCGCATCATCTTTGTGGTGCTGGCGCTTTCCGCAGGGCCGGGGCTGCTGGCCTACATCATTTTGTGGATTGTGCTGGAAGACGAGAAGAAGCTGTACCCGGAACGGTATGATGTAACGGGGAATTACCTGGGGCCGTCAGCCGCGCATTAGAACCGGGTTTGTGGGGGCGCATCGCTTGCCCCCCACAATGCCCAACAAATTTGATGCGGCGTTTACAGCGCGTAGATGTCGGTATACTTCTCTTTGAGGTAGGCGATATACGGCCCGCTGCTGATGGCTTCGCCGGTGACGCGCTTCGTCAGTTCGTTGGTATCGTACTTGCGCCCGTACTGGTGGATGTTCTCGTTGAGCCATGTTAGCAGCGGTGTAAAGTTGCCCTCGGCAATCTCATCCGGGAGGGTCGGCATCGCTTCAACAGCCTTGTTGTAGTACTGCACGCTCAGCAGGTTGCCCAGCGCATATGTGCTGAAGTAACCAAAGCCACCCATTGACCAGTGAATATCCTGCAAGCAGCCCTGCGTGTCGTTCGGCGGGGTGACGCCCAGGGATTCTTTGAACGTATCGTTCCAGGCTTGCGGAATTTGCGCGACGGGAATATCACCCTTGATGATGGCCTGCTCAATGGTGAAGCGCAGCATAATGTGCAGGTTGTAGGTGCATTCGTCGGCTTCTACACGGATGAACGACGGCGCTACTTTGTTGATGGCCCGATAGAACGAGGTCACATCCAGGCTGCCAATCTGGTTGGGGAAGGCGTCTTTGAGGCGCGGGAAAGCCCACTGCCAAAAGTTAAAGCTGCGCCCCACCAGGTTTTCCCAGGTGCGCGACTGCGACTCATGCACGCTGAGCGATGTGCCCGTGCCTAAAATCGTGCCGTCCAGCGCATCGGCCACGCCCTGCTCATACATAGAATGGCCGCACTCGTGCATGGTGCCGAACAGCGCCGGGTTCAGCCAGTTTTCTTCGTAGCGCGTGGTAATGCGCGAGTCCGTTTTGGAGAAGCTGGTGCTAAACGGATGCACCGACACATCCAGGCGGCCCCGGTTAAAGTCATAACCAATGGCCTCCGCGATCATGGTGCCGAACGCCCGCTGGTCTTCAATCGGGTAGGGCTGGTGCAGCACACTGTCGTCCACACGCCCCGATGCCTCGCTGATGGCCGCAACCAGATCAATCAAATCCTGGCGGTGGCCCTCAAACAGCGCGTTCACCTGGGCGCTGGTCATGCTGCGTTCGTATTCTTGCAGCAGCGCGTCGTAGGGGTTTTCGTCATAGCCCAGGTACTCGGCCTTCTGGCGGCTCATGTCGATCACGCGCTCTAAGTCCGGCTGAAAGATGCTGAAGTCGTTTTCGGCGCGTGCCCGCACCCAACTATGATGCGCGTCTGTGGTCAATTTGGTAAAAGATGCCACGAAATCCGTCGGGAGTTTGGTCGCGTCGTCAAAGTCCTGTTTGGCCACACGCAGCATACTGGCTTCTTCGCTGTCATAAGCGGCCCCGTCCAGTTCAGCGGCGGCTTTTTCCAGCAGGTCGCCCGTCAGGTCGCTCACAAACATCGCGTGCCGGATGCGCGACAGAGACGCCATTTGATCGCCGCGTGCGGCGGCCCCGCCAGCGGGCATTTGGGTTTCCATGTCCCAGTGCAGCAGGGACTCCGCCTGGCCCAGATTGTTCACATCGCGTAAACGCGCCAACAGCGCGGTGTAGTTTTCTCCCATTGGGCAGTTCCTTTCAACGGTATTCAATATGTAAGCGTATTCTAGCAGATCAACAGGCAGCGCGAACAGCGACCGCTAACCCTGAAATTTACGCGCTTTAACGCATATTGTTTGCCGTGTAAGCAAAATATCATGTAAACTAGCGTTTAGCACCAATAGAACAGCGTTTGGCCCAATGTGAGAAGCAACTATGCGCCCACAAGACACACCCGATTTACGCAACAACTCCCCCCATACGGTAGGCAACTGGCACGTCCGCCAGCAAACCCACGACCAGTACACCTTTCCCAGGGTCGATTTTGTCGAGTGGGTGATGTCACACGTTGGGCTAAAGGGCAACGAAACCCTGCTTGATTTAGGGTGCGGCACCGGGCGCTACTATGAGTACATCCAGGCGAACCACCCTGATGTAACCTACACCGGCATCGACACAGCCAGCACCCTGACCGCCGAACACCCCGCGCCCAACCGGGTCATTCACAGCCCCATGGACGAAATCCCGTTTGAGGACGGCACTTTCGATGTGGTGATGGCCAATCATGTGATGTACTACGCCGCGAACGTGGCCGATGTCGTCAAAGAAACACAGCGCGTACTCAAGCCCAACGGCCTGTTTGTCGCCTCCACCAGCAGCGTGACCACCACCCCACAGTTCCGAGAGTTGTTCCGGCGGGCAATTTTGCTGGTGTCGCCGCCGGGTGCCCCGCGTGAGGTCAAAGTCCCCAGCGGGCTGCACCAGCGCTTCGCCCTGGAAAACGGCTCGCGGATGCTGGCCAACCACTACTTTGCCGTCGTCCGCCACGACCTGCCGGGCGCGTTCGTCTTTGACGAGGTAGACCCCATCATGGACTACCTGGAAAGTATGCGCGACACCTACGAGCCGCAGCTCCCCGAAAACATCTCGTGGGATCAGGTCATGCTGATTATGCGTGAGCAGTTGACCAACCTCATCCTCACACTGGATAAGCTGGTGGTGGATAAGCTGACGGGGGTGTTGATTGCGACCAACGGCGGCGGCTTCATTGAGGAATTTTGGGAATTGCAGCAACAACAAAATGCACGCGGCGATCAAAAACCGCAATCGTAGTCGTTTCGTAGGCTGGTTTACTGCTTTCTCCCGTGACAAACGGCACGCTATGCCCATAATATAAGTCGCCGTAGGACAACCCGTTTGTTCACCCTGTTCAAGGAGATTGCCCTCAGTGAAAAGCCAAGCCAACCCTCTCATGTTCGTTGCTGCTGTCGTCGTTGCCGCGGTAACGCTGGCGGGCAGTGCCATTGCCCAAGACATCGACCTGTCGCAGCCGCTGTTCAAATACGACCCTACTGCCTGCTATCAGCACACCGACGGCGGCGACCTTAGCCCGCGCTGCCGCCAGATGATTGAAGCCTACCCCACCCCGCCTAACGTGGAACCCATCCCGCTTGACCTGGCGACCATGAGTACATACAGCTTTTGGCGGGTTGGCCCTGGCACCACGCCGCTGTATGGGGCACCCGGTGGCCCGGTAGTTGGGGAGATTCCGCCCGGTTACAACTTTGTGACCGGTGTCAACTTGGACGACTCGCAGTTTATCCAGATTCAGGGCGGGCAGTGGGTCAACCGGGCCGACGCGCAGTATACGCCCCCGTCTAACTTTACCGGTGTGCAGCTCACCGATAACCTGGAACACGAATTCGCTATCGTGCTAGACATGAGCCGCATTGCCGTGTCCACCTATCCGGGTGGCCCGCGTGATAACGACGCCGGGCGCTTTTTGGAGCGCTACGAAATCGTGAACATCTGGGCGACGGCCTACGACGACGAGGGCTGGCGCTGGTATATGATCGGCCCGAACCAGTGGGTCAAGCAGACGTTTGTGAGCAAAGTCCAGAAGATTGAGCCGCCGCAGGGCGTGAGTGGCCGCTGGGTGGCGGTTGACCTGTACGAGCAAACGCTGGTCGCCTATGAGGACGCTACCCCCGTCATGGCCACGCTGATTGCCAGCGGCCTGCCGCCGACGGATACCCGCGAGGGCCTGTTCGATGTGTGGGCACGCCTGCCCACTGACCCGATGAGCGGTGCCACCGGTGCCCCGGACGCCTACGCGCTGCAATCGGTGCCCTGGGTGATGTACTTTGACGAGGGCATCAGCCTGCACGGGTCGTACTGGCACGACTACTACGGCTACCGCCAAAGCCACGGCTGCGTCAACATGACCATCAGCGATGCCCGCTGGCTGTATCTGTGGTTCAACAACGGGGAGGTCACCCCGGAAGTCGAAGCCAACAATAAGGTCTACGTCCACAGCACAGGCGAATACGGCCAGCCCCCCGCCGGTGAATCGGTGGAAACGGTCCTGGCGAACTAACACAGCAAATGGCGTAACTGCTCAGGTACCCGGCTGAATTCCCCTATCCCCTGGCCCCTTACCCCCAAAGGGGGGTGAGGGCGGGTGCGTTGTGCCCACGTATACCCGGTGCCTGAGTCGTTACATCAACCCTAATACGGCCCGTAGGCCGTCCCA
>DAOTTY010000265.1:0-12633 GCA_034437575.1 Anaerolineae bacterium
CGCGGCGGGAGGGAGGGGTTTGTGCCGCCTTCGGCGGTGTTCCCCTTCCCTCATTTTGGGGGTAAGGGGCTAGGGGATGGGGGAATTCAGCCGAGTGCCTGAGCAGTTACGCTACAATAGTATTGCATTTTCCAGGTGATTGATAAGGCAACTTATGACGCAATCGCGTTCTTACCCTGTAGGAATCTTCACGGCTGCGATGGTTGGCGTGCTGCTGCTTACGGCTTTTGGCGGCGCACGCGGCCTCACCTTCGATTCAATCTGGTATGACGAGTGGCGTTCGTTGGTCTACATTGGCAAGGCGACGGTAAATGACAGCGCCCAGATGAACGGCACGCTATCCCGGCTGGTGGCGGAATCTGATGCGTTGAACCCACCGGCGTACTACGTGCTGCTGTCGGTTTGGGGCACGCTGGTAGGCGCGGATGTGCTGGCGCTGCGGTACTTTTCTGTGCTGCTGGGGGTGCTAACGGTCGCTGTGATCTACCGGGTGGGCGCACAGGTGTATTCACGCGGGGTGGGGCTGAGCGCGGCGGCCATCCTGGGGACGATGTCGATGTTTATGGTGTTTATGCACGAGATGCGGACGTATGCGCTGGCGATGCTTATTGTGATGCTGCACTTGTGGACGTACTGGCGCTGCATCCAGCCGGGGGCGCGGTGGTGGCATTACGCGGCGTTTGTGGGGGTAATCGGGCTGGCGCTGTATGCTCATTACACGGCGGTGCTGATGTTGGGCGGCACGTTTGCATATCACCTGATTTTTGTGCGGCGCAAGGGGTTTATGGTGGGGTTATACGTGTTGGCGGGCATGTTGCTGCTACCCTGGCTGGCCGTTGTGTTGAACTCTGTTGCGCTGGATAACGTGCAGAATCGGGCCGATACGGCTATGCCAGTGACGCAAATCCTGGAAAGCCTGTTGCGGATGGGAACCAATGAGTTCGTGTGGTTGGCGGGCGTTCCGGTTTTGTTGGCGTTGGGCAGGGGGCGGTTGGTGTGGCTGCATGTGCTGTTGGGGCTGGCGGCCTACCTGACGTTAAATGCGCTGGTGCCGTTTGCCTGCTGCCGTCGCTACCTGATGGTGATGCTGCCCGGTTTTGCGCTGCTGGTCGCGCTGGGGATCACCCGGCACCGTTGGATAGCGGCAGGGTTTGTGGCATTGTGGGTGGGCACTGGCTTTTATACGGGTGCAGATTTGTACTATGCACACAATGTGACCAACAGCCCGCGCTGGCACTATCCGTATGTGCAGGTGCGTGAGGCTGTCGGCGGGGGACTGCCGCTAGATGAGCGGTTGATTGTGATGCTACCGGGGGGCATTGCGGAGTGGACGCATGTGGGGGTGGCGGAACACTTCTTCCCAGGGGGCAACGCGAGGGTGATTGATGCTTTCAGCAGCACACCGGTTGAAAGTGTGATGGCTGAAGTCGTCCAGACGGTGAATGGGAGCCAGCGCGTTTGGCTGGCCTACAAAAGGCCGTGGCCACCGCCTTATAACCTGGAGGCTGTGCAGCGCTTTTTGGCGTTTAATTACACGGATTGCGGGGTGGTGTATGAAACCAATGATGTGCTGGTTCACCTGTATACCACGACGACCCAGGGCTGCACCCGGTGAGCAGCATCTATTCGCCCTGCCGCGTCTTTCAGCAGACGCGCCGTTGCCCATCCCTACGAATCCACGACAAGGAATTCCCAGATGCTTAAACGAAACATACATGGCCTGTTTGTGACGCTGGTGATGCTGCTCGTTGCGGGCTGCGGTAGTGTGGAAATTAGCCGGGGAACGTTTAACGGTGACGCCGCCCGTGACCCCATCAACGCGCTGCTGCCCGGTCAACTGCCAGATGAGGCCGACGAGTTGTATTACAGCTTTGATGAAGGGCAGACGATGGCGGTGATGATTCTCCGTTTGCCTGCTGCCCAGGTCGATGACTTTTTGGCCCAAAACAACTACTGCGTGGGGTTACCGCTGGAAGAAAACACCGATATGGGACTGGCCAGCGGCCAATGCACCGAAGATGGCACAATCTATAGTATTACAGTAGACCGCACCAACCCGGATGTGCATGTGGTGCAGTACGGGCTGATATATGAGCAGAGGTAGGCTGGTGGTGTTCGCGTCATGGGCAGTCATGACTCATGCAGAGATGCGATAGATTTCGCATGATCGGCCATCAGCCTTTACCCGGCTCTCAACCCGTCACAGCTTTAAGGGCGGGGTAAAGTGACCTGTACTGTATGTAACGCGCATCGTACAACGCGCTGCGCTCGGCGTGGGGTAGGGTAGGGGCTTCGTAGTGACCGAAGCGCTCGCCCACAGCATCAAAGCCGGGGTAAATCCCCACACCCACACCTGCCAACACCGCCGCCCCCACCCCGGACTGCTCGCGCATGACGGATTTGTGCAGCGGTTGCCCCAGCACATCCGTCAGGATGGACCGCCACAGCGGATTTTCGACTGCGCCACCGCTGCCCACCAGCACCGCCGCACCACTACCTACAAACTGCGTGATTTCCACCGCCTGGCGCATGGCAAACGCGACCCCTTCCATGATGGCGCGGGCCATGTGCGCCCGCCCGTGATAGCTGCTGAGGCCGATAAACGCGCCGCGTGCGTGCGGGTCCATGTGGGGGGTGCGCTCCCCGGTGAGGTAAGGCAAAAATGTCAGGCCATCCGCCCCCGCCGGGACCGACGCAGCAGCGGCGCTCAGGTCGGCATAGTCATCCACGCCCAGCAGGTCACGCAGCCAGCGCAGCGATAGGCCCGCTGACAGAATCGCGCCCAGGGCGTAGTAGGTGCCCGGTATGGCGTGGTTGAAAACGTGGATGCGTGGGTCGGTTTTCACATCGGTAAGCGGGTTGAACACCTGCCCGCCGCTGCCAACCGTGATGCTCATGGTACCGGGGGCCACAATGCCATTGCACAGCGCTTGTGCGGGCTGGTCTGCACAGCCTGCCGCCACCGGAATGCCCGCCTGCAAACCGAGCGCATCAGCGGCGGTGGGGGTGAGGGGCGTAACGGCGTGGGAGGGGCGCACATCGGGCAGCAGAGCCGCGTTGATGTTTACCGCGTCAATAACCTGCTGTGACCAGTCGCCAGCGCGGATGTCGAACAGGCCGCTGGCCGCCGCGTCGGATGGGTCGGTGGTCATGGCGTCAGTCAGGCGGTAGTGGATGTAATCTTTAGGGAACAGCAGCTTGTGCGCCAGCGTGAGTACGTCCGGGGTGTGCTGCTGCATCCACATGAGCGTGGGGGCCATAAAGCCGACGGCGGGCAGCGTCCCGGTGATGGTGGGGTAATTTTCGGGGCCAACGGCGTCTAGTAACTGCTGCACCTGCTGGCTGCTGCGTCCATCTGGCCAGATGACCGCCGGATGCACCACTTCGCCGTGTGTGTTAAGCAAGGGGCCGCCGTGCATTTGCCCACACAGGCCGATGGCCGCAATATCTTTGTGGCCTGCGGTGACCTGCTGCACACTGGCGGCGACAGCGTTCCACCAGTCGTGCGGGTTTTGTTCGGCTTTATCCACAGCGGGGCGGTGGATGGGGTATTCCTGGCCTGCGGTGGCGATGAGGGTGTGGCGGTCACTGTCGAACAGGACCGCTTTGGCGCTGGAGGTGCCGATGTCGATGCCGAGTAGGGTGGCCATGCTAAGACTGAGCCAACTTGCGGTGATGGGCAATCAGATCAGTGTATTCGTCGGGGCGGTCAACGCCGATGCGGTTGTACCACTCAATCGCGGCCAGGTGATACTCGCGGCGCTGGCTGTAGGTCAGGCTTTCGTAGACGACATCGCGCAGCATAGCGTGGCGGAAGATGTATTCGCGGCTGTTTTCGACGGCGCTTTCTTCGCGCACGAAAATCATTTCCCGCCCCCGGAGTTGTTCTAGCAGGTCGTTGACGGCTTCAACCGGGACGTTATCGGCAATTTCCAGGGCCAGCAGGCTGCGATCCCAGAAGACACGCCCGATCACGCTGGCCCGCTGCAACAACAGGCGTTCCTCTGACGAAAGCGCGTCGATGCGGGCTTGCAGCACCCCGATGAGTGAGGCGGGTACCCGTGCAGATGCCAGCTTGTCTAACTGCACGCTCCACTGGGTATCACTGTTTTTGAGGATGACGCCATCTTCAATGAGAACCTTGATGAGTTCCTCCACGTAGTAGGGGTTGCCCTCGCTGCGCTCCACGATAAGGTCGCGCAGGTCGTCCGGCACGTTTTCGACATACTGCAAAATCTCCCGCACCAGGCGGCGGGTATCGCGCTTGCTCAACGGTTCCAGGTCCAGCCGCATATGGAAGTCGCGGCCTTCGCCCCAGCCGGGGCGGCGCTCGTACAGTTCTGGGCGGGTGAGGCACACCACCATCAGGCGCAGGTCGGTGTTTTCCGTCACAAAGCGGTTGAGTATATCCAGCGAGTAGTCGTCGGCCCACTGAAAGTCTTCTAGTTGGAGCAGCATCGTGGCGTCTTTAGTCATAGCGTTGAGCAGCCGCCGCAGGTAAACCAAAGCGCGTTCTTCGTCGTTTTCTTCCGATAGGAGGGTGACGACACGATTATTGACGAAGTTAAACCCGGCTACCCTGGCCAGCACATCGGCGGCGTGTATGGCATCTTTTTCGTCGCCGTCCAGCAGGTTTTCTAGCCCGCTCTCAAACTTTTCACGAACCTGGTTGGGGGTGTCGGTATCGTAGATTTTAAACATGTAGCTGAGGAAGTCGCGCATCAGGTAGCCAGCGTTGACCTGCTGCTGCTGTGACGCCCGCCCATTGACGATCCACACGCGCTCTTCCTGCATGGCCACCCAGCGCCGCAGTTCGTAGGCCAGGCGGCTTTTGCCCACGCCCATCTCGCCCACAATGGTGACAACCTGGGTTTCGATGTCTTCCATTGCATAGATAAGGGCGTCTTGCATCCGCTTGAGTTCGGCTTCCATGCCGATAGTTTTGGTGTCAATGCCTTCTACACCGCGCACGGTTTCACGGCGGGCGCGGGGGGCCAGTTTGTTGACTTGATAAACTTCGATTTGCTCTTTGCGCCCGCGCATCTGGATAGGGGGCTGCGGCTGCACCGTGAACATGCCCATGACGAGGCGATAGGTATTGTAGGTGATCAGAATTTGCCCCGGACTGGCGGAGCGTTCGATGCGGCGGGCGAGCGTGAGCGTTTGCCCGGTGACGGTGTATTGGCGGTCAGCTTCGGACGACTGAATGAGGGCGGGGCCGGTGTTAATCACGATTTGATAAGGGGGTGGGGCATCCCCGCCGATGTAGGTCGCACCGAGCGGCTCAATCACATCGCGGATTTCTAGCGCGGCCATGACAGCATTCTGCGGGTCGTTTTCCTGGATGGCTTCTACACCCCACAGCGCTTGCAGCGAGCGGTCGGTTTGTTCGTAGACGGTGCCGCCGCGCCGCACAATCACGTCGTTAAGCTGCATAAACATGGACTGTAAAATCCATTGAACGACTTCCGTATCTACCGCGTCCAGCAGGATTTCTTCCAACTCGGTGAGGTTAGCATAGAGGGTGGTAACCTGCTTGTGCTGCTCTGATTGGGTACGTGCGCCGGTCGCCTCGTCGTCGCCCTCGTTGCTGATTTTCATTGTTTCACTGGTTTCGCGCACGGCGATTTGCAGCGCGAAGGGTGTTTTGGCCGCTGGCCCCAGCACATCAATCACCGCCTGACTGAACTCAATGGCGCTGCTGTAGCGATCTTCGGGCCTTTTGGCCATGCTGCGAAAGATAAGTTCGTCTACGTAGGGTGGCAGGCTGGGCTGCACATCGGTTGCAGTGGGGATTTGATCGCGCATGTGCATAATCATAAGGGCAGTGGTGCTTTCTGACATGAAAGGCCGCCGACCCGTGAGCATTTCAAACAGCAGCACGCCCATCGCGTACACATCGGCGCGGTGGTCTACATTCGGGTCACCCAGGGCCTGTTCGGGGGCCATATAATCTGGCGTGCCGATGATTGTGCCCGTTGCCGTGATAGGTTCGTCACTATCGCGGCTCATGGATGTGATGCGGGCAATGCCCAGGTCGGTCACAAAGGCGTTGCCGTCGCGGTCTACCATGATATTACTTGGCTTAATGTCCCGGTGAATGACCCCCTGGCGGTGGGCGTAGTCCAGGGCGCTGCACACCTGCTGCACAATGTAGCTGACTTCTTCCAGCGGCAGGCGCTTGTGCTGCAACACGGTTTTGAGCGTGCCGCTGTCCATGTAGCGCATGACGATGTAGGGCGGCTCGTTGGCACCGTCGAAGTCGTAAATGGGCACGATGTGGGGGTGTTCCAGCTTGGCAATTAAGCGGGCCTCCCGCTGAAAGCGCTGCACCGCCTGTTGGTTTTGGGCCATTATATGGTGGATGACCTTCAGGGCCACATGGCGATCCACATTTTCCTGGTAGGCTTTGTAGACAGTCGCCATACCGCCTTTGCCTATTTCCTCAATGATGGTATACGCGCCCAGCTTTTCGCCAATCATGCTTGTAGCCCTCGGCTTGCCGCTTATTAACACGTTATGCTATCTAATATACACGAACTGATGACACCGGGCAATTTTTGCCGGGTTTACGATGGGGTATCGGGTGTGTCCTTCAGGGGGGCACGGGCACGCAGCAGGGCTTTTTTGACCAGCGCTTTGACCAGCTTGCTCCATTGAATGCGGTCTGCAATGAACTGCGGGTCATAAAGCTGGTTGCGATAGCCGAACACCTCGCGCTGGCGGAAGGAATTGTCGGTTTCGACCAGTTGTGCCCGGTTGAGCGCCCGTTCCGTCAGATGGCGGTCGGTTGGGTCCAGCTTTTTCAGGTTCCGCTGGGCGTTGCGCTTGTGATGGTGGGCCAGTTGCAGCGTGTAGATGGTGGGCACAGCAAAGGATAGTTTGCTGGTGCTGAGGTGTCCCCGGTAGACCTGGGCCACATGCCAATATTCATAGTAAAGCTGTGATGGGTCATCCAGGTGATAAAAGCGGTCACTGCCTGCCAGCAGCACCTCTGGCAGCACTTCCAGGTGAGTGCCCGCTAAACTGAGTTTGGCTAAAAAGGCGTAAAAATCCGCCTGGACGGTGCCAGGGGTGCTGTTCCACGACGGCGGGAAGCCGCCCAGCCGCTCAAGCACCTCACGCTGCACAATGAACGCCCCCTGGCCGAAGATGTTGGCCAGCAGGCCCAACTCCGGCACGTTGCCCAGGGGCATATGGCTGCCTGTAGCCACCTTCACCCACGCAGCGGCGTCCTGTTGGGCCAGCCCCGCCACTTTGTCATCGGGCACGAACAACGTGCGGGCGGTGAGGGCGTGTACATCAGCTTTGTTCGCGGCGGCCACCATGTGTGCGATGCCATCGGGGTGCATCACGTAACCCTGCTGCACAAACGCATAAAACATCGCCCCGGAGTAAACGGCAGCCCGATTGAAGGCGGCACTTGTGGCCATCGGCGCGTCAAATTCAAGCAGGCGCAGGTTGCTGTGGGCGGCTTTTTGCTGCTTTAGCCACGTCCGCACTGCGTCGGATGCCGACTCGTTGACGATAACGTAAACAGTCACATCAGGGTGGGTTTGGGCCAGCAGCGCCGTCAATGTGGTTTCAAGGTGGGGGGCGTGGGGTTCCACTTGCAGGAAGATGGCCGTGCCGTCTGGGGTGGGTTGGGCTACGGCCTGAGTGGACTTGCCCTGCTGGCGTGCTTTAGCGAGTTCCGCTGCCTGTTCAACGGCGTTCACCCAGTTCTGATTGGCCTGCTGCCAGTCGTATTGGCCGCGTTTGGCGTCGGGTTGGGGGCCACGCTGGAGCGTTTCGATCAGTTTGAGGGTGAGTTGTTCAACAGTGGGCGCGAACAACTGGTCAGCCCCATCTGGCCCCAGTACCTCCGGGATGCCGCCGGTGTTGGTGGTTATCATGTTAAGGCCGGGGATGAGCGATGTTTCAATGATGGTGTAGCCCAGGGCTTCTACGCGGCTGGGCATGACCACCAGCGAATCGGCGGCGTGTTTGGCAAGGTACTGCTGGGCAGGGAAGGTATCTAACTCGTTGAGAACGGTGACTTCCCAATCGTATTTGGCCAGCCGCTTGGCAATCTGCTTGCCTGTGCCGTAGTGGTTCTGGCCATCACGCCCCAAAATGACCAGTTCTGGCGGCAGGTGCAGTCCTTCGGCCTCGGCGTATTTCGTCAACCGGATGGCGGCATCCACAAACAGTTCAATGCCCTTGCGCGTTTCCATCCGCCCAAAGAACACAATCCGCTTGAAGGCGGGCGCGGGCTGGGGGGCCTGCTGCATGAGCGCAGGGTCAGGCACAAAGGGCAGGCCCAGCGCGGCGTGCTGTGCCGGGAGTTCCCAGCCGTGTTCAATGACCCAGTTCAGCAGGTATTGGCTGTTGGAATAGGCAAAATCAGAGTGGGCAAGGGTGTAGCGCTCGGCCAGGTTCATCGCCAGGTCGCGGTAGCCCTGGTCTGGCGGAATTTGCTGCGCGTCTAGCACCCAATGACGGTTGCCGTGCATCATGCTGATGAACGCCCGCTGGCAGTGGGCGTCCGTGAGGCGGTGCTGGCGCATAATCTCAAAGCCGGTGGCCCCATTCTCTTGCAAAATGACCACATCGGCGGCGTCGGGCAGCATGGCCGCCGCCATCCGTGACCGCACCAGAAACCAATCCTGGCCGATGCCGGGCAGGGCGGCCAGCGGGTCGGGTTTGGTGGGGGGCAGAATGACGCGCACATTTTGCTCGGCGTACATGGCCTGCCACTGCGACGGCGGCGTTTCTACCTTGCCCGCATAGACGATGCTCACGGTGTGGTCGGTTTGCTGGCTGATGAGGAAGGCGAGTTGGGTGGCGTAGGTAGCAATGCCGCCATTGCGCCAGGGGCCAACGGCTTCGGGGGTGACGATAGCGATATTCATGGGCTGCCCTGTGGTTTGGTGGATGGAATCAGCTTATTCAGGACTTTGCGGGCCAGCCCCGGCAGCATGTAGCGAACGGGTACGTTTTGGGCCAGCCACGTTGAGTTGATGACCTGTTCGTAGGCGATGACTTCCTGCCCCAGCGCATTTTTGAACCATTGCCCGTCACGCATATCGGCCCCCATGCCCCAGCCCATCATGGTGAGTTGCCCCAGGTGCGCTTCGCCCAGGTGAGAGGCGAAGGTGAGGTGAACGCGACTTTGAGCAGTGAAACTGACGTGGAAGGGGTGGCGTCCGGCGTAGTTGAGGCGGTGTAAGGTGAGGTATTCGGGCAGCACATCCATTGAATAGCCGCTGAGGGCGAGGTCTACGAAGAAGCTGTAATCGCCATCTTGAACAGCGGCGTCTGGCTCGTTTTCGCCAAAGGTGGGGAAGCCGCCTAACAGATCAAAGACCTCGCGTTGGACAGCGAAATCGGTGGCCAGCCCAAACGGATTCCAGAAGGGGGCGATTTCTGGCGCGTTGCCCAGTGGCAAATACACCTGACCGAGATCGCGCAGCAGTTGCAGCGGCCCCAGCGTGATCGTCTCTTGCGGCACGTCGAACATGATGGCGTTGGCTGTGAGGCAGGCTTCGCCTGTGGTGATTAGCCCCAACCGAAATTTTTCGACCATGTCGTTCGCAGCGACGTTGGACGAGTCAACAAAGATCATTACATCACCCGTGCCCAGGTTGGCCGCGTGGTTCAGGGCGTCGGGCCGGGGCAGGTGGATGTCCGCGTCAATGAAGTGCCAGTTATCGCGGTGGGCATACTGTTGGCGGTAAGCAGCCATGATGTCGGCTGCACCATAGAAGTCGGCGCGATTTGCCGGGATGTTGTTGTACAGGTAAAACGTGTAGTCCTGGGTGGTTTGCTGTTCCAGGGATTGCAGCAACGGCACTGGGGGGAACTTGGGGTCGTTCCACACGGTTATCACGTCCACCGTCACGTTAGCCGGGTCTGGTGTGGCGGGTGGGTTAGCGCGACGATCAGCGGCAAGCTGGCACATTTCCTGTGCGATGTTGACCCAGTTGCGGTTGGCCGTTTCGTAATCGTAGCGGCCTAGCTGGTCGTCGGGCAGGGGGCCATGCTGAAGCCAGCGTTGCAGGGTTTGCATAAGGCCGCGTGGCGTGGGCGGGAAAAGCTGATGCTGGCCGCGTTCCCCCACAATTTCTGGAATGCCACCCACGTTGGAGGCGATGAAGTTCAGGCCGGGGATGAGGCTGGTTTCCATCAGCGCGTAGGGGTGATTGTCTACGCGGCTGGGCAGCACCACCAGCGAGTCTGCGGCATGGTCTGCCAGGTAGCGCTGGGCCGTGAAGGTGTCCCAATCGCCATGATGGATGACTTTTGCACCGGTGGGGGCCAGTTCCTTTGCAATCTGGTCTATCGTGGCAAAGCGGTGGTTGGCCTCACGCCCCACAAACACGATTTCTTTGATGTTGGCCAGGGCGTTGGGGGCTTGCTTTTGCAGTGATACCAGGGCGTCTACGAACACTTCCAGGCCCTTGCGCGTTTCCAGGCGGCCAAAGTAGATCAGCCGTTTGAAGCGGTCGGCGTGGGTTACATCGGACTGGGGCATATCCGGGCGGGGCAAAAACGGCCCTTTGGTCGTGCGGACGTTGGCGTTGGGGGGCAGTTGCCAGCCGTAGTCGCGCACCCAATCGGCCATGTACTGGCTGAGTGACAGCACATAGTCGCTGTGTTGGGCACCGTAGCGCTCACCGAAGTTACCCACCAGCGCGTCGAAGTGCCCCGGAAGCTGCTCCATTGCGCCGCGTATCCAATCTGCGCTGCTGTGCAATACCGTTGCTGTGACCGGGGTGAAGCCGGGCTGAAAGCGATATTTACGCAGCGTGTAAAAGCCGTTGGCGTTGTTTTCCTGGAAGATGACCACATCAGCGTCAGCCGGGATGGACTTGTATATCTGGCGAGAGCGGCGCACAAACCAGAAGCCGCCGATGATGTCGGTCTTATCAGCAATATCCGGCGGCACGTCAATCACGTCGATGCCGTCAGCGGTGTAGAGGTCAATCCACTGGGAGCGGGGCAGGCGCTTGCCCTGGAAGGTGTACAGCAGCACAATGTCGTGGTCGGTTTGGCGGCTGAGTACCTGCGCCAGATGGGTACAAAATGAGCCGATGCCGCCGTTGGTCGTGGGGCCGACGATTTCGTTAGAAACAATGACAATCTTCAAAGCGGGTTTATCCGGGTTATGTGCTTGCTGTGAGCAGGTGCGGATTATATGGCATGTGCGCTTGGGATTGCAACCACCGCTAAAGCTGCGTATCGTCCGGCGGGGGGGCCATGCGTTCCAGCAGCCGCCGTGAAACCGGGTTCAGGCGGGCGCGGTAGCCCTGCGGCCAGAAGGCGCGGGCGTAGTCGTCGCGCAGGGCACCCGGACTGAGTGCGGCCAATCCGGTTACGGCGGGGCGGGCCAGCGGCGCTAACCCGGTGTCCCCGGTCATGGAGGTGGCGTGCTGCAAATCCCCGAACAGGCGGGCTTCGTCGGCAGTGGGCCGCTGGATAAACTCGGCCAACGTTCGTAGGGCGGCGGTGGGGGTGACGGGCACCGTGCCGACAGTCGCCAGCATATCGGTCATAAAGTCGTTGGCACCGCGCTGAACCGCCTCGTAGCCGCTGCGCCGGTAGTCGTCGGCGGGGTCAGGGGCCAGCAGCGGTTCAACGCGCCCGTTGTGGCGCTGGTAGCCGATTGTGGTACCGTGTGGCGCACTCAGGAAGAACTCGAACAGTTCGGCGGCGTGTTTCAATATGGCGTGATGGGCGGGCGGCTGGCCCTTATCCAGCAGATAGCCGTGCATGTCCAGGTGATCGACAAAAAAGGTGCGCTCCGGGTGGTAGTTAAGGCCCACGTAATAGCCGGTGATGTGCAAGTCAGGGTGGCTGTCGCGCAGCAGCTTCCACAGGGCATATTGCATACTGCCGTGCCAGCCCACATCAATCAGGCCCACGCGCCGCTGATCGAAGAAGCGTTCTTGTTGCAAGTAGGCGGTGAGGGTGTCGCGTTCGGTGGCTGCCTGCGCCAGTATTTCGTCCTCGTACAGCAAGTACAGGTTCCGCAGGTGGTTGCGTAGTTCTGGCTGGGTGCGGAAGCTGATCTGCTGCGCCGGGCTATCGAACCCGGCGGCGGCTAAGCGGCTGCCGTCTGCATCCAGGGTGACGCCAAACCCGGCGAATATCTCAGCAACAGTGAGGCTGTCCACGTTGTTCAGCAGGTAGGTGAGTTCGGTTTGCGTCAGGTCGAACGTGGCGGGGAAGGCCATCGCCCGCCGCGAACCGTACAGGTAGGCGCAGTCTATCCCCGTGAGCGCGTAAGCATCGTACTGCTGGTACAGGCGGTGCAGCAGGTGGCCGTCACGGGCCAAAAAATACAGGCAGTCCACGCCGTCGGTGCGGGCGCTTTCCACCAGCCAGCGCGTGAAGCCGTACAGCGCCAGCCCTACATAGCGATAGCCAAACCAGTACCACAGCGCCTCACCGCTGGGCGGGTCGCTGCTGGTGAGGGCGGCGTAGCGGTTGGCGCACAGCCCCGCCGCGACGGACTCTGCGAGGTCGTAGCGTTGGGTGACGGGGTGGGCCACGCGCAGCGGGTCGCCGTGATTGCGGGTGTGGTCACGGTTTTTGGGGATGTGAACGGCCTGCAAGCCGCGTTCCCGTGCCCTGTGAACATCGCTGTGG
>DAOTTY010000266.1:0-1568 GCA_034437575.1 Anaerolineae bacterium
GGCCGACGTGCCGGAGGGCGAGCTCCTGAGCGGCCTGATGCGACTGACGCAGAATCCAGAGGTGCGGAACAACCCGGCGCTCCTGGTGAGTTACCTGAGCCAACGGGCGGGCCTGCTCCTGCCGCGCGGCGTGGGCGTCTACACCTTTCCACACCGGACGTTCCAGGAATATCTGGCGGCCTGTCACCTGACAGACTACGAGTACCCGGACAAAGTGGCCGAGTTAGCGCGGGGTGATCCCAATCGCTGGCGGGAGGTGGCACTGCTGGCCGGGGCTAAGGCTGCGCGTGGCACTGCTTCGGCGATTTGGTCTTTGGTGGATGCCTTGTGTCACCGGGATATAGCAGAGGATGAGGCTCAGGCAGAACCGGACGCCTGGGGCGCGCTGTTGGCTGGGCAGGCATTGGTGGAGAGCGCCGGTCTGGACAAGGTGAGCGAGCGCAACCAGGCCAAGGTCGAGCGGGTGCAAGCGCACCTGGTACGGGTGATGACGGATGGTAAACTGCCCGCCGTGGAGCGTGTGGCTGCGGGGAACACGCTGGCGAAGCTGGGCGATCCGAGGCCTGGCGTGAGGTTACGCGAGGATGGGCTGCCGGACATTGCGTGGTGTGAGGTGCCGTCTGGGCCGTTTGTGATGGGGGATGACAATGCAAGAGATGAGAGCATCACTGATTGCTATCGGATCAGCCGATACCCAGTGACTAATGCCCAGTTTGAAGCCTTTGTACGAGCCGGAGGATACCGAGAGGAGCAGTATTGGCAAGAGGCGATGCAAAAAGGCTATTGGCGCGATGGTGCGATTAAAGCCAGGTTTGATGATAGTCCATACACAGCACCGCGAGACTATGGCGAACCGTTCAACCTACCGAATCATCCAGTGGTGGGGGTGACGTGGTATGAGGCAGTAGCTTTCTGCCGTTGGTTGACGAAGATGTTGTGTGGGGAAGGAGAGGTTGGGGAAGATACGGAAATTGCTTTGCCAAGCGAGGCTCAATGGGAAAAGGCAGCACGAGGAACTGATGGTCGAGTCTATCCCTGGGGAGATGAGCCAGATCCAGAACGGGCGAACTATGCAGACACAGGGATTGGGACGACCAGCGCAGTGGGGTGCTTTCCGGGAGGGAGAAGCCCGTATGGGGTTGAGGATGGAAGTGGGAATGTATGGGAATGGGTTGGTGATGGCCGGGTTTTGCGCGGCGGCTCGTTCGTCAGTACCGATGACGGCGCCCGCTGCGCTTCTCGCAGCGACAGGTATCCGCTCATTCACCTCAGGCGCCGCGGGTTTCGCTTGGTGGCGTCCCCATTTACCTCTGAACTCTGAAGCCTCTGACCTCTGAACCTTTGAAAGTCTGTACTCTTTGGGGTGGGGTCTGGGGAGGGGGACGTCTACCTGCAAGGTGGGCCTCCTCCCCAGGATTGAAACCGCAACGGCAAGGCCACCAGCGCTGGTCGCTGGCCACGGATTTTTAGGAGTGAGCGATGGCAAAGAAAGAAAAGATGGTGATCTTTCTCCACACGTTGAACACCAAGACTAAATAGGAGGCGACGACGATGATCTGGGAAACCCT
>DAOTTY010000267.1:0-2430 GCA_034437575.1 Anaerolineae bacterium
CGCCAACTGCTGCAAAGCCTGCCGGATGAGAATCAGCGGCATACCATGATCCGGGCGGCGGTGGACGACAGCGAGCAAATGACCGCGCTTGCTGAGCAGGTTCGCGTAACGTATGGCCGCTGTAATGTGCTGGTCAACAATGCCGGGATGACGCGCTTTGTGGCGCATGATAACCTGGACGGCCTGGACGACGACCTGATAGACCAGATATTTCGAGTGAACTGGCGCGGCGCGTTCGCGGGGGTGCGGGCGTTCAAGGCGCTGCTAATGGAATCGGCCCGTGAGGGTTCGCCATCTGTCGTGCTAAATATGAGCAGCATCGCCGGGACGACAGGCGAGGGCAGCAACGTTGCCTATTGTGCCAGCAAAGCCGCCCTGGACAGCATGACGCGCTCGTTGGCGCGGGCGCTGGCACCGCAGGTGCGGGTGGTGTCGATTGCGCCGGGGCTGGTGGACGGTGACTACGCCCGCAACCTGGACCCGGACTGGTTCGACGCGCAGGCGCAGGCCACGCCGCTCAAGCGGTTGGCGCAGGCCGATGATGTGGCGGCGGCGTGTGTGGCGGTAGCTACCCACCTGACGTTTACGACGGGGAATATCATCCACGTGGACGGCGGGCGTCCATTGGCGTGATAAATGTAGAAGCGCAGCAGGAGCGTACATGACGCAACTACAACTCGACATCTGGGATGAGCGCCTAACAGACGTTTTTGCTAGCGGCGCAGACCTCGAAACGGTCAGCACGGGCTATGAATTCCTCGAAGGCCCCGTCTGGCATCCCTACGAAAAGCACCTGACGTTTAGCGACATTTTGGGCAACACGCTCTACCGCTGGCAGCAGGGCAGTGGGGCGTTCAAGCTGCGGCTGAACAGTCACATGGCCAACGGCAATACGTATGACCGTGAGGGGCGGATGCTGACGTGTGAACATGCGTCAAGCTGTGTGAGCCGTACCACGTTCTACGCGGACGGGAGCGAAACCTATGAGGTGCTGGCCACACACTACAACGGGGCACAGTTAAACAGTCCGAATGATATTGTGGTTAAGCGCGATGGCAGTGTGTACTTCACCGACCCGACGAGCGGGCGCGAGCCGATGGTGGGCATTCCGCGTGAGCCGGAGATGGATGTACGTGGGGTGTATCGCCTGGAACCGGAAAGCAAGCAGCTTACACTGCTGGTGGATGACTTCGCCAAGCCCAACGGCCTGTGTTTCTCGCTGGATGAGGCGCAGTTGTACATCAATGATACGCTTCGGCAGCACATCCGGGTGTTTGCTTTGAACGACGATGGCACCGTTAGCGGGGGGGGGCTGTTTGCAGACCTCACCGGCCCGTGGCCAGGCGTGGCCGACGGCATGAAGTTTGACAGCGCGGGGATGTTGTATAGCTGCGGGCCGGGTGGGGTCCACGTCATCGCAGCGGATGGGACGGTATTGGGCGTGCTGCTGCTGCCGGAGGGGGTAACGAACTTTTGTTGGGGGGATGATGACCTGCAAAGTTTGTACATCACCGGGCACACGAGCCTGTATCGTGTGCGGATGGCACAACCCGGTAATCGGTTGTTTTAGGCATGGCATGTGAGATGTATTGTGATCGTTCGGGGCGGGGTGGCAGCGGACAGGGCAGGCCCCGTCCTTACAAATGGGTTTGTGTACTCGTAGGGATAATGCCCGGCTTCATCTGCATGGACTTCAAAGCGGCGACACAATCCGGGCAGCAGTGAAATTTAATCCCAGGGTTCCAGGGTGGCATCGCCTTCGGGTTCGCTGTCCTTATGACTTTGGTCATGGGAACTGTTTACGCGCTGCGTGTGTGGTTACTGCTGCCAGGGTAAGGAAATTGTTCCGCGCCGGGCCAGCCATCCGATGCCCGCTGCCAATATCGACCCGCCCAGCAGCCAGTAACCGTATGCCTCATCAATGTAGGCCCAGCCCAAAATCACGCCGCACACTGCTACCATGATTCCAACGGCCACCGGGATGACCCACCACGAAGATAAGCGCATCTCCCGCCTGAACTGCATTGCATCTAGCGGCTCGTCGCGCCAGCGGTCGCCCAGGTGTTGGCGCATCACCTCAATCAACTGCTGCGTTTCGGGGGCGTCCTTCCACACATGGGCGTAGTGCAATTTGCGCCCTTTGCCGTCGGGTTGGTAAGCGATCAACAGCCAGTCGGTTGTCCTGTCAATGTCGATGCCCTTATTCATTAACCACCCAGCGCCGGGCGGCAGGCTCTCTTCTGCGATGGCGGTGATTTGCTGCATGTCGCGGTCGGCTTCCGCCGTCTGTTGGCGTGGGCTGTATCCCGCAGCCAGCACACTGCCCCAGGGGATGACGGTTTGCTGCTGCATCACCTTGTTGCTGGCGTGAATCGTGAGTGCGTTGTCATCTAGCATGTACTGCTGTGTGCTAAAGCCGAAGTCGATAAC
>DAOTTY010000268.1:0-11674 GCA_034437575.1 Anaerolineae bacterium
TAAACGCGGTTGAAAAGCTGCGTATCAAGTTTGGTGACCTGAACATGCTAGAGGCTGAGGCCAACCTGACGATTGACCCAGATGCGTAGGGTTTAGAACGTTGTCGGGCACTTGTCTGTAACGGGAGTTCACGCTGGATTTTCAGGGCTTTTGCAAAGTTGCATGGCTAATCATTGGGCGCTGCCCAAGCCCGTCACTTTTTGAAAAAAGTGAACGAAAACTTGTCTTTTCGGACGCAAAGCGTCCGAAAGCATGGGTTCAAAGGGTGCCAACCCTTTGCGGGGGTGCCGGGACAGCGTCCCCGCGATGTGAAAACTTGACTTTGCAATAACCCTGGCTGGATTTTGCCCACACTGGCGAAGCTGTCAGTGATGCGTTATAACGACCCAAATAGTTACGAGTGAGGTGAGGTGGGTATGGCTGATGTGATTAAAGTGCTTTCGATTGACGGCGGCGGCATCCGGGCGATTATCCCAGCGCTGATTCTGGACTACATCGAAAAGCAGACCGGCAAACTGACATCCGATATGTTTGACCTCATCGCGGGGACATCCAGTGGTGGGGTTGTTGCGCTGGGGCTGGTGCATCCGGGCATTGACGGCGACCGCTACACGGCGCGGCAGCTCGCTGAGTTATTCCTGGAAAACGGCGACGACATCTTCTCGCCGCCCTCACTGCCGGGTGTGGGTGCCCTCAGCGCATTGGGGGCGCTAAGGCAAGTGGTGGACGAAAAGCACGATCATCGCCCGCTGGAAGGCGTCCTCAAGAAGTATTATGGCGATACCACACTCACCCAGGCCGTCAAGCCGGTGATTATCCCCAGCTACGATGTCGAGAGCGCATCCCCACGCTTTTTTATCAGCCGCCGTGAGGCAGACAGGCAAATACCCATGTGGAAGGTCGCACGGGCAACCACTGCTGCCCCTACGTTCTTCGAGGCGTTCCCGCTGGAAATCGACGGGCGGACAGAAGCGCTTATTGATGGCGGCATGATTGCCAATAACCCCGGCATGGTCGCGCTTACGGAAGTCACCCACCACATTGAAGACTATGCCCGCGACCGAAGTGTGTTGGACGAGCAAATCATGATGGTGTCTTTGGGGACGGGACGGCTGCGAACGTATTTCAAGTTCAAACAGATTAAGGACTGGGGCGCATTAGAGTGGGCACGCCCGGCGATTGAGATTGCTATCACGGGCGGCGTGGAAACCGTTCACAATCAACTGGAAGAGGTGCTGCGCTATACCAATGGCCGCTATTACTACCGCTTCCAAATTGATGTGCCCGACGAAAACCGCGCAATGGATGACGCCACAGCGGGTAACCTCCAGGTTGTGCAGGAATTGGCTGACAAGATGCTCAACGATCACCGGGCTGACCTGGACGAACTGGTTGAAAAGCTGGTGACTTAGAATGTATTTGAGAAGTTTGTGAGGGCAGCGCTCTCACACTCCAGGCAGGGGGCTGTGTCCCCCGCACCCTGTGTTTCCGGCGCAAAGCGCCAGAAAATAGCGGGGCAAGGGATGCTAATCCTTTGTGGGGTACGGGGGTGAAACCCCGTGCTTTTGCTTTTCAAACGGCCTCTTAGGGCTGCACCACGCGCACACTGATGTTGCCGACGACATCCGTTACGTTGATGACGACCTGGCGTGTGGCCATATCAAAGTCGGGGGTTTGCCACACGGCGGTATTGCTCAGGCCGGGGGCCGCCGCCTCTGAGCGGTAAAAGCCGGGGGTTAGCAGCGTTTTGCCCACACCGCCCTGTACGTTAATTTGTACCGCCGCGCCCGCTTCCAGCGTGACGGCGAAGCCGCCCACGCCGCCGCGCACGTCAACTGTTCCGGCGGCGTTGTGGGGCACGTTCAAAGCGATGGCCCCGGCCCCACCGCGTATAGAGGCGGGCAGGGCGGCACCACCAGCAGGCAGGGTGATGTTCATACGCCCAATGTTGCCTTCAATTCGCAGGGTTTCCAGTTGCAGCCCTGCCAGGTTCACGTCGGCGTCACCCACGCCGCCCTGCACCCGCAGGGTGAGGGGCAGCCGATCTGTGAGGCCGATTTGCCAGCGCGGGCGCGTCGTCCAGTGAACCGGGTTGGCCCAACCAATCGTCAACTGCGTAGACTGGCGCAGGAACACCATCCGCTCAGCATCGCCACTTACGCCAAACGACAGCGCCCCCAAATAAGTCAGGTCCGCGTCAATGAGTAAGTTGTCAGCGGCAGTGAGCTGGCCAACAGACGCCTCCCCGACGGAGAGTTCAAGCTCCACGTTGGCACTCACAGCGTTGTCAATGGGCGCGGCAAAGTGGAATGACTTGAGTTCGCGCTCGTCCAATATGCCCCGGCGCACATTCTTGACGGCATTGCGGGCGTTCTTTGTCACCTGCTCTACAGAAAGCGGCTCCGAACGGCGTGCCGCATCCAGCGCATCCCAGCCCAGGCGGGCCAGCCGTTCTATGGGCGTGCGTCGGTTGGCGTTGTTGCTCATGACGGATGATTCTCCGGTTGTAGTCTGGCTTCTGGTACAATCTGGCGGCGTTTGGTGCGACTATTTTAGCTGATAGCCAACACAATCAGCGCACGCCTGTATTACACTATACGCGCCAATTTGCCGGGTGGGTGCAGATGACCTTAAAATCGACGTAACTACCCAGGCAGCGACAAAGAGTTGTCCCAGTGGTGCGTGATGTAAAGCGTGGATCACCCGTTGCTCCTGCTTGCGAGCCGTTGAAATATTAGCCATGCGGATTTAGAGAATAATTCGAGAAGTTTGATCCGTTTTGTTACACGGTCACCTTATTCCCAACGCTTCTATATATACCTCATGGTGCCTGGGACTGGGAGGTGTTGTTGGAATAGATGATTTTCTTTGCGACCCTGCGGCACTGTGTCCTTCAATTCGTCAGTAGATGCACCCAAGTTCCTGGGCGGCTTTCGCCCGAACACACTTGAACTTGGCTACCGGACAGAGCGCGTCGAAAGCATTACGCTGTGCATGTTTGCGCCGACAGGGGGCGTGTGGCGATGGCTCCAGGGCAACATCACTGCCTATGGCCGACCACTATCCGACTTTATCCGCGTGGACGGTGCCAACTGCCACAACACCCCCTATGACTACGACATCACAGCCCCGCAGCGCCTGCTGTATCGCCCCATTGCCAACGAACACCCCACACCCTCTGTGCCCGTTCGGGTGCGCCCGCGTGCGCTGCTAGTTGCCTGGGTCTATGTAGGCCCACGCCTCTGTGCCGTCGCGCAGTGTTACTCGTACCCGTTCAAAGTCGGCCCCTTCGTAGCCATCAATGAACTCTAATTCAGCCCTGGTTACTTCCATGACGGCCCCCTGTACAATGCTCGAACTATCCGGGGTGATACGTGGGTAGGCTTCCCCGTCAATTTCGATGCGTTCACGGCGATAGCCATCCAATATGACCGGGTGGGTTTTGAGCGGTCGCCCGATGATGCGCTGCTGTACATCTAAATCGAGTAAGGTACCGTAGCCGAAAAGTTTTTCCATAACATTATCCTTTCTGTCTTATTCACCAGCATTGACGAGAGGTCTGGTAAAGTGTAGGGTTTGCCATGCTCACTCATACACCAGACTCACACACCATGCGTATCCTTTTTATCGCGTCGCTGCACCACCCGCAGCAGCTCATCACAGCTATTGACGGCACCTCACCCGGCGAAGTGCCGCCGCTGTTCCCGCCCAGTATGGGGCAAAGCCACCTTGAGCGAGCGCTGCGGCAGCAGGGCCATGAGTTAGCTGTCTTCTACCGCAACCTGCCGTTGACCAGCGGCGGTGATGTACGCCGCTTGCGGCCCCACCGCCACACCGAACAGATTACCCCACGTAAAGTCCTCACTGCATTGGGCAACCGCCTGCCACCGCACCTGAACCCGGATAAGCGCCACCGAAATCAACGGCTGATGGCACAAGCGCGTCAGTTCAAACCCGATATAGTATACCTTGTTGGGGATAATACTGTCATCTATTCGCAAACGTTGGCGCAACTCAAGCAAGAACTCGGTTGCAAAATCGTATACGCCTCTGGCACATCACCGATTGTATTTTCCCACAGTATCGAGCGCGAGGCCGCCCGACTATATGACCTGGTTCTGGTCAATGATTACTATCATGGCATCCAGTGGGAAGAATTGGGGGCACCGCATGTCGAGGCACTGCCTATCTCCGCCGTCAACCCTGATTTCCACCGGCCCTATCCCCTGTCTGACGGCGAACGTGAACAGTACACCTGCGATGTGGCTTTTGTAGGTACGCTGCTGCCCGACCATCTGTACAGCCGTCGCGCCCGTGCCTTAGAAGCCCTGCGTGACTTTGACCTGGGTGTGTGGAGTGTGCATGATGTTCCGGCGTCACTGCGCGGTCACTATCGCGGAGCAGCGCTGGGCGAGACTATGCTGCGTGTGTTAAGTGCGGCAAAGGTCGTCGTCAACATTCACGGGGACTTTATGCGCTATGGCGGCAACATGCGGCTGTTTGAAGCGGCGGGCGTGGGGGTTTGCCAGGTAGCTGATGACCTGCCGGGCGTGCGCCGCTGGTTCACGCCGGATGAAACCATTTTGACGTACACAAACACCGACGACCTGTGCGCGACGGTTGACCGTGCCCTGAATGATACCGCCCTACGGGAGCGCATCGGCGCGGCGGCGCGGCAGCACGTCTACGCTCATCATACCTATGCCCACCGTACAAAGCGGCTTATGCAATTGTTGCACGCCAAGCCTATGGAGGATCGTGTATGACCGTCAAGCGCTATGACACAACCCGCGCCGCGTGGGAAGACATCTGGCAAAAAGCCAGTGTGCAGGCCGAACTCGACATCGTACAGGTAGAGCGCTCCTGGCAAACGATACAGGCATACCGGCCCTATCTGCCGCGTGACGAGTGGGTTTTAGAAGCCGGCAGCGGCTTGAGTGCCGTTGTGCTCACGCTGCGCGAACGCGGTTACCGCGTTATTGGCCTGGATTACTCCCTGAATGCGCTGCAAAAGTCGCGCCAACATGCGGCAGATTTGCCATTGGCTGCGGGTGATGTGCATCATCTGCCATTCGAGGCCGCCAGCGTTGGTGCTTATTTGTCGTTTGGTGTGCTAGAGCACTTCGAGCAGGGGATGCAACCTGCTTTACGAGAAGCGCACCGCGTCCTCAAACCGGGCGGGGTGCTGGTGCTGACGATTCCGTATCCCAATGTGGTTTACCGCCTGGTGCAGTTCAAGCGGCGCTTGGTCAACGAACCCCCACTCACACATGACGGCTTCTACGAAAGCACTTACACTCGCGCAGCCCTGTTGGATAACGTCCAGCGGGCGGGCTTTCGGGTGATGCTGGCCCAACCTACCAGCCACGCCTTCACGCTGTGGGGCTTGGGCGGGCCGTTCCAGGGCACAGGCTATTACGAGACATCCCGTCTGGCTAACCGGGCCGGTGCCGTGCTGGCCAATGTGCTGCCCTGGGCATTCAACTTCTCTACATTGATTGTTGCTCGTAAGCGCTGACGGCTATGAAGCTGTCCGTCGTCGTGGTGAACTATAACACCCGTGACCTGCTGCGCGACTGCCTGCAATCCCTGATAAACAGCACGCTGCAAGCGGAAGTCATTGTTGTAGACAACGCCTCAAGCGACGGCAGCACGGCCATGGTCGCTGATGAATTTCCGTCAGTGAAATTGCTGGCGCAGCCCATGAATACGTGGTTTTGTGGCGGCAACAACATTGGCCTTGCGGCAGCTTGCGGCAAATACGTGCTGCTGCTCAACCCGGATACCGTCGTGCAGCCAGATGCCCTGGCGAAGCTGGTCACATTTATGGAGGAGGCCCCCGGCTATGCTGGCGTCACCGCGCAGCTACGTTATCCTGATGACAGCATTCAGCGAACGTGTTCGCGCATCCCCAGCTACGCTTATTTGCTGGTGATGCATACACCGCTCAAGTGGCTGCTGCCTGCGTATACCGCACGGTTGCAGGCCCATCACTGGTATGCAGATGAGGATTTTGGGCGGGATGTGAGCCGCGATGTGGCGGTGCTGCCGGGGTCTTGTTTGCTGATGCGCCGCAGGGATATACAACTTGATAGCCAACTGCTGCTGTACTTCCCGGAGGATGACCTGGCACAGCGGTTTGCAAATCGCAAATTTCGCTTTCTGGCCGAGGCACAGATCACCCACCGTGAAAAATCATCAACCCGATCCTGGCTTGCCACCCGCATTTACTTCCGCGATATGTTGGTGTACACCCGCAAGCATCATGGCATGTGGCGAACCGCGCTATTGTGGGCACTTACCCGCCCGCTGTGGGTTGGTATGTGGCTGAAGGCGCGGCCCACCGGGTAAAGCAGATTATTGCAGCGTAATGACGAAATTACCGCCGCTGAATGCTTCGGCATCGTCAGCAACCTGTGCAACGTTGCTATCCGTTGCGAAGACGAAATACAAACCACTTACTGGCAGTGTGATAGAGGCCACGCCTGCATCTGTGCTAGACGCCAGACTCAGGATGCCAGGAGCCGTATCGTTAACAGCAATGCGCTGGCCGGTTTCGTCAAACACCATCAACAGTGCGTCAATGTCAGGGCTGGTGAGGGCAATCGTTACACTTTGACCAGATTGGCCGTTAAACACAAAGTAGAACACTGGCTCTGTGGGGGAACTATAGCCTTCTATCGACGTACCCACAGGTAAATCACTGCGGAAGTAAACCAGTGTATCTTCGACACCGGGTGGGGTGGTGTTACCAGCTACGCCTACAGTAAATGAGACATCTTCATTCACAGTCGCATCCGCATCAACCAGCGACTCAACAGTAGAAACGAGAATGAAGTGTGTTCCCTCAAACGTGACCTCACCGCTGGCTGTGGCGGCGGTGTTGTCGGGGTCGCAGTCTGCGCCTACCACCTGCCCCGCCGGGCCAAGAATGAGTACACAGGGGGCGATTTCGTCGGTGGCTTCCGGTTGCAGTGTAACATTAACCGTATCGCCTTCGCTGGCGTTAAAAGCGAATAGCTGCGCAGTAGCCGCATTTGTGAGGGTGCCTTCGACGGTATCGCCGTCTGCCAGCACGGGGATGTCCGCATTATCTTGAGCAAGGGTGACGGCGGCGGTGCCGAGTACAACCCCGGTCAAGATGAGGGTTGTGATAAATCGAAACATGATGTTGGAACTCCTGTTTGAGTGGGCGTGTATAGCCTCTAGTCTATCTGACATCGAGTTGTCAGCCAGCCAACGCAGGGTAAGCGTTAGCTGTGCAAACTTCATTATCTATGTTAATACAGGTTGGGTCATGCCCGAATAGCTAGGGGTATGTTGTACGCTTTCGCGGCGAATTACACTGATTTTTGGGCAATAGCATCCAACCCGGCCAGTAATTTATCGCGCATGACCTCCATGGCCCGATATTCAAGCTGCGGCTCCGTCATAGACGTGACTGCGTCGTGCAGGGTTTGTACATGCTCCGGCGATTTCAATGCAGTGATGAGCGGGCGCTGGTAAATCTGGATAAAAAACACCCCACGCTTGAGTGTGGGATAATGCAGGAATGTCTGGCGTTCTACGCGAAAGTACAGCATCTCCAATAGGGATTGGGGATCAGGTGCTTCACTTAAATGGTTACGTTTGAGCGCGTGCCCATCAATAAGAACGTGGTTTTGGCACAAGGCAGGCAGGTTCGCCAACGACCAGTTATAGCGGAAAAACGGCCCCTTGTTTATCATCGCATCAATCAGGCGCGGCGATGACCTGACCAATCGTTCGCCATCCCCGATGGGCTGGTGAATGGTGCTCAGGCTTTGACCGAGCTTTTCTGCCGGGTTCCAGTGAGTGGGCAGGGCAACAAACAGCGATTCGGCGACATCAGTATTGGGTTCGCTTTCGGTATGGCGCATAATCGCCTGGTCGGCCTGGATGCTTAGCGACAGCATAAGGCCAACGCGGCGGATACCTGTGTACTGCATCATGAGGGTGTAGCTGCGCTCGCCTAATGCGGGGAAAGCAGCATGGCCTTTATCGAACTCAAGGGTGTGATCGCGCCTGAGCGTGACCCCCAACAACCGTGACGTGAAGCCAACTTCATCGGACGAAGCGTAGTTCGGGTACTCATCTGCGACGGCTGTGAACAACTGCCAGTAAACCGTCTCAAGGCCCCGCGTGTCGTCATCTAGGTAAATCATGCTGTGATCGGGGTAGCTCTCGAAGACATCGAGCTTCTGGCTGATCGTCGTCTCGAAGGTGTCATCAAATGCAAAAACCGTGGTTTCCGTTTCGCCAAACACTGTCGTGCCTAACTTATACAGGTCAACAGCAGTTTTAAAAGGCACACGAACGGGGAATGGCTCTTTTGCGGGGGGTAAGGTCATCTTTCACAGCCTTCACAATGCCAATATGCCAATTTATGAGGGAACTGTAACGCACCGGCACCACGTTTGCCATGCGCTACCGATGCTGGCGGCCAGCCAACCTCAATTGTTCTGGCGTTCAGGAAATTGGCCAATAATGACAACCGAATAATCACCATAGGTGCGCCCATCGAAGCTGGCCACAAGCACCTGCTGCTTATCTGGGCTATTTGGCGTCAAACGAATCCCCCCATCTAGGCGTCCCCCGCTAACGGTTGTGCCATGTTCAGCAGAATACCACTCAAAATCGTCAATGGCTGGCACATCTTCGCAATCTCGGCTGCCAGCGTCGTCACAAGTTGTCATGGCATTGGTCTCTGGGTCAATGCGTGCCACACTACTGTCTAACCGCGTAGACTTATCAGAAACGGCATATACCAGCACAGCTTCGTTTTGAGCAAGTGGCCCTAACCCGATTTCCAGCAGATCACGGTCGCCGCCGCGCTCGATGGCCAGCCCATCAATCACAATGACATAAGTCCCGGATGTGCCGTTAAGGGCACCCACGTTCAACTGGATGCGGGTCAGGTCATTAATATTTTGAAAGTTAGTGCGCGGCACCTGTGCCTCCCATGCAATGGGGTCCCCCCCTGGAAGTTGCAGGCGGTCTTCACGGAAGCGCCCTTCAGCAATGCAAAATTGATCAAAATAGGGGTCGAAGTCAAGTTCAACTGTCGTCCGCAAGCCGGGCTGCAAGCCAGCCAGTCCATACACCGATGCGGTCATGAACTGCTCTGGTGCATCTTCCTGTTTATCCTCTGTAATTTCGATAGTCAGTGCGTTGGCTGCCTCTTGGCCTTCACAGTCGAACGTGACCTCGCGGTAAGGGTCGATATTTGTGTTTGGGGTCACATCCGCCACCGTGACTGTGTAGGTGCCCACGCTGGTGCCGTTGGCATTGCCCGCACGGGTCGCTACGATTGTGTACTCACCGGCTTCAGGGGCAGTGTAGGTCAAGCTGACGGTGGTATTGGGAGCGCCGTCGTCGCTGCGCTCAACCAGCGTCCGGTTTGGGTCAAGGAGGCCCACGAGTGGTTCCAGTCCATCCTGCGCGGTCATCGTGACGGAAATCTGCTGGTCGGCACGCAGTTGAACCAGCCACCAGTCGTAAAAGTAGGCTTCTGTGATAATGTCTTCGTTAGGAACATCAAAGCTAATGGGTGCAACCGTGATGTTGTTGGGGTTGCCCTGGGCCAGCAGCGGCACCGCCCCCCAAAACAGCACGCTGGTCATGAACATGGCTTTCATGGCACGCATGGTCGGGTTGCCTTTACTCTTGGTTTCAGTTGGCATGAGATGATTGTACGTTGTCCAACTGGCTCGCCAACCGTTGACCTTGTGCAAAGGCAGTTCCCCAACAAAACAAAAACACCCCCCGCCCAGGCGAGAGGTGTTTTTTGAAGCACGGTGTTACGCGACATCACTCGATGGAGACGACGGCACCTTCGGCTTCTAGCTTCTCTTTCGCTTCGTCAGCGCTTTCCTTCGGAACCGCTTCCATCAGCTTGCTCGGAGCGCCTTCAACGACTTCCTTGGCTTCCTTCAGGCCCAGGCTGGTGAGGGCACGCACAGCCTTAATAACGTTGATCTTCTTCGGACCTATTTCCTTGAGGATCACGTCAAATTCGGTCTGCTCTTCTTCTTCTTCGGCGGCAGCGGCTTCGCCACCTGCGGCTATGCCGGGCATAGCGCCGCCCATCATCATCATGCCACCCCCCACAGCGGCTTCTACGCCCAGGGTTTCTTCCAGCTTCTTCTTTAGCTCAGACGCTTCCAGGAGCGTAAGGCTGGCGATTTCTTCTACGAGCTTATCTACATCTGCCATGATAGGTCATTCCTTGTAGGTTCAAACGGGTTAATGGGGTAAATGCTATGTATTGCTGTTGATTAACGATGTGGCCGGGCGCTACGCAGCATCGGCTGCGCCTTCGTCGCCACCTTCCAGGTTTTGCGTGATGTGCGCTTGCAGCACATTGACGATCTGCGAGACAGCAGGTTGCAGCACGTTGACGATCTGCGCGTCTGCGGCGTGGATCGTGTTGACCAGCCCCTGCTGCGGCTGCACAAGCATCCCCAAAATCTGCGGATACAGTTCGTCCAGCGTGGGCAGTTCAGAAACGGCCTTGATGTCCCCTTCGCCAAAGACGCTTGTGCCCATGACGCCGCCTTTGAGGATGAACTTCTGCTCGAAGTCCTTGGTAAAGCCCATAACGGACTTTGCCATGCCAGGCAGGTTGCCTTTGGAAAAGCAAATACCAACCGACCCTGCCAACAGGTCTTCAGGGACAGGCCACTCGGCCTGCTCAAGGGCGATTTTGAACAGGGTGTTTTTCGTCACCATGTACTCGCCCTGGTTTTCGCGCAGTTTATGCCGAAGCTGCTCTGTCTCGGCGACGGTCATGGCGGTGTAATGGGCGACGATAAAGCCGTCAGACTGAGAAAGGGTTTCAACGTATTTCGCAACGAGTTCTTCTTTGCGAGCGCGTGAGATGGCCAATTCCCGTCTCCTTTCTTACAACTATGTGCCAGGCGACGAGGCCGCCCGCACAGGTGGATAAAAAAAGCGGCTTGCAAACAGCAAAGCCGCATGGAGGTCGCATTGTCCATTGATCGTGGGTTTGGATATGCTCATACCTCGGCAGGAAATTAAGTCCGATTGTGGTGGACGCCTGCTGTCTGCGGCTACCTGTTACAAGGCACCTGCAAATGATAGGCCGCGTGGGCGAAAAGTCAAGGCGAGAGTTTGCGGCAGGTGGGGCTATTGCAAAGTCAAGTTTTCATATCGCGGGGACAGCGTCCCCGCACCCCTGCAAAGGGTTGGCACCCTTTGAACCCGTGTTTTCGGACGCAATGCGCCCGAAAAGGCAAGTTTTTGTTCACCTTTTGAAAAAAGTGACGGGTTTGGGCAGCGCCCAATGATTAGCCATGCAACCTTTTTGCAAAAGCCCTGTTGCGGCAGGTGCATTTCAAGGGGGGGCAACGCTGTTTAGCCCTGAAGTGAACTGCACCCGTTCGCGGCAGAAATCAGGCTCACCCGCTCTTAAAACATGAATCGTTTCGCAACCGTGTAGTAAAGCCAAAACAGCGTACTGGCGGCTGCAACCGCCACAATGATCGGAGTAAGCACATACCAAAACCTGAACTTGGCCTGTCGAACATGTTTGCGCGTTTTTTCTAGCGACGAGAGTAACTGCTTTGGCGGTTGGGCGCGAGTGGGCGTAGCAATCACCTGATACGGCGAAGCTGGGGGGGCTGTAAGGGCAAGG
>DAOTTY010000269.1:0-4249 GCA_034437575.1 Anaerolineae bacterium
TTGCTGGACGACATCTTCCATACGAAAACGCTCGCAGACGACTTCTCGCTCTATCTGCATATGCCCAGCCTGACCGATCCATCTATCGCGCCAGACGGCTGCGAGAACTTCTATGTGCTGTCGCCCGTACCCAATTTGCAAGATGGCACGGATTGGGAAGAGGTCGGCCCCCGCTACAAAGACGCCATTGTGCAGTTCCTTGAGGAAAATTATCTGCCAGACCTGTCCAAGCATCTGATTGCAGAACACTACATTGAGCCACTGCACTTCCAAAACGTGCTCAACAGTCACAACGGTGCCGCTTTCTCACTAGAGCCGGTGTTAACACAGTCAGCATGGTTCCGCCCGCACAATCGCTCTGAAGACTTTGAAAACCTTTACTTCGTGGGCGCGGGCACCCATCCAGGTGCGGGCCTGCCGGGTGTCCTGTCTACTGCTATCATCGCCGAAAAGCTCATTGGTGAGGTCGAAACACAAACCGTCCACACGCAGCAGCCCGTTACGCAACCCGCAGGCGACTAAAACCATGAGTTTGCAGACCCAATCCTGGGAAAATACCCTTCTGGCTCGTGCTCAAGAAGCATTGCAAAGCCACATTCCTGATCGCCATACTTTCTATTCAGACGAGCGAGCACTGAAACTGGCTTTTGGGCACTGTAACCAGGTGACGCACCATCACAGCAAAACATTTTTCATGGCGTCAGGATTACTCCCTTACGAGAAGCGACAGGCAACACGTGCGCTCTATGCTCTCTGTCGCGTCACCGACGACATCGTGGACGACGAAGCCCCCATCGCAGACCGCCGCGCTCGCCTGGAGCAGTGGCGGCAAATCGTGATGACGCCCGCAGCACATTACGATAACCCTGTTGCACTTGCCTGGGCCAACGCGCAGTGCAGCTATGGCATCCCACGAGGCTACGCCGAGCAACTGATTGATGGCGTGGCCCGCGACCTGGGCCAGGATCGCTACGAAACATTTGAGGACCTCGCCAGCTACTCTTATGGTGTGGCCTCAACAGTGGGCCTGATGGCCATGCACATCATCGGTTTCGAGAGCAACGAGGCCATCCCCTATGCTGTACGTTTGGGTGTTGCCCTGCAAATGACGAATATCCTGCGTGATGTTGCCGAAGACTGGGAAACAGGTCGCTTGTACCTGCCCCTAGACGAACTTGCACAGTTCGACCTGACTGAAGCCGACGTTGACGCCGGTTGTGTTGATGAGCGGTGGCAAGCATTTGTGCAGTACCAAATCGACCGCACACGCAAACTGTATGACGAATCGTGGGCGGGCATCCAACTGCTAAACCGCGATGGCCGTATGGCTATTGCAGCAGCGGCTGACCTGTACCGTGCCATCCTTGGCGACATTGAGCGCCATAACTACGATGTATTTGCACGCCGTGCCCACGTCAAAAACTGGGGCAAGGTTCGCCGCCTGCCAGCCATCTGGTGGCGTGCCAACCGTACATTCCGCTAACTGTTGTCGTGGTCTGCGTAGTCACATAAACTAACCGTGATAAGGCAGACCACAACAATAGGGAGAAACATCATGAAAGTAGGCATCGTTGGAACGGGCATGGTTGGCGCAACAGCGGCATACGCGCTTGTCATGCGAGGCGTAGGCCGTGAAATTGTCCTGGTAGATTTGAACAAGGAACGCGCTCAGGCCGAGGCAGATGATATTACCCATGCTGTGCCGTTCTCAAATCCGATGGAAATTACGTATGGCGGTTACTCTGATCTAGTGGGGGCAAAAGTCGTCATTATTGCCGCAGGTGTTGGCCAGCGCTCAGGTGAAACACGCCTAGAACTGTTGGAGCGCAACGCCAAGGTATTTAAACAAGTTATTCCTGCCGTCTTAGCTCATGCCCCGCGTGCGATCCTGCTTATTGCAACCAACCCGGTAGATATTATGACCCATCTTGCAGCACGGTACGCTGCCCAGGAAGGCGTTCCAAGCCGCCGCATTATTGGGTCTGGAACGACCCTGGACACGGCTCGTTTTCGCTCACTGTTGGGGAATTACCTCAGTGTGGATTCCTATCACGTACATGGCTACGTTGTGGGTGAACATGGCGACAGTGAGGTGCTGCTCTGGTCACTGGTCAACATCGGCGGTGTGCCGCTGCAAGACTTTTGCAATGCGCGTCAAATAGTCCTTGATGATGCTATCCGCGACCAGATTGACACCAAAGTACGCTATGCTGCATACACCATTATCGAAGGTAAAGGGGCCACTTATTACGGCATCGGTAGTGCGCTTGCTCGTATCACCCAGGTTATCTTGCAAAATGGCCGATCTATCCTGACCATCTGCTCACCCGCTGCCAACATCGCAGGCGTCGAAAACGTCACGGTGGCTATGCCGCTCCTGTTCGGTGGTGATGGCGTCGTAGAATCGCTGCCGCTGCCACTAACCGACGACGAACATGCCAAACTGAGCCGGAGTGCCAGCATCGTTAAGGCTGCCCTGGATGACCTGGACAAGAAGGTAAAAGAGCAGGAGCAAAACACCTAGTATGGTGCCGTTGGCTGATGTTGAAATTGGGATGGGAACCTCGTCCTGGGGTAGCGGGCCAATGTGGGGCTTTGGTCGAGATTATACTGCCAAAGACCTACAAGAAGCATTTGCTGTCGCTCAATCCAATGGCGTGCTGATTGACACCGCTGAGATTTATGGTCGGGGCCAGTCAGAACGTTTCATCGGCCAGTTCAATACCCATGCTACACAGCCCGTGCCAATTGCTACGAAATTTTTCCCGTTCCCGTGGCGCTGGACGCCCCAATCACTGATGGGTGCGCTGCGGGCCAGCCTTGCGCGGTTGCAAACAGCACGGGTCAGCCTTTACCAAATTCACTGGCCACTCCCACCCGTTAGTGCAACATCCTGGATGAAAGCCATGACGCAGGCGGCAGAACTTGGCCTAATTGAGTACATCGGTGTGTCTAACTATGACCGAGACCTGACACTCAAAGCATTCAATACGCTCAAGCGATTCGGCGTAATGCTGGCCGCCAATCAAGTAAAGTACAACTTGCTTGATCGTACTATTGAACACAACGGCCTACTCAGCCTGTGCAAAGACCTGGGCATACGAGTCATTGCTTACAGCCCGCTGGAACAGGGCCTACTCACCGGGAAGTACAGCCCTGCTAACGTGCCAGCAGGGCTGCGCGGCGTCATCCACCGCCGCAAACTGGGGGCAATCCAACCACTCATCGAAACCATGCGTCAAATTGGCAAAGGCTACGCCGTTGATGGCGTCATTAAAACCCCAGCACAGGTTGCAATCAACTGGTGCATTTGCCAGGGCACGCTGCCTATTCCGGGGGCCAAGAATGCCCGCCAGGCCGGGCAAAATCTGGGCGCGGTTGGCTGGCGCTTAAGCCAAGAAGACGTGGCCGTCTTGAGCAGCGTGAGCCGTGAAGTCAACATAAACCTCGAAAGCGAAAGCTAACTCATGACAGATTGCGACATTCTCATCATCGGTGCGGGCCACAACGCCCTCGTTTGCGCGGGCTACCTCGCCAAAGCGGGGCACAAGGTCATGCTGCTAGAGCGACGGCACAAGGTTGGCGGTGCCGTGGTAACAGAAGAGCATATTCCCGGCTATAAATTTGACCTGGGTGGCTCTGCCCATATCCTGATTCACCACACAACCATCGTGCAGGATTTGGAACTGGAAAAATACGGCCTGCACTACATCGACATTGACCCGTTATTTTTCGCGCCTTTCCCCGATGGTACGTCCATCACGATGTACAAGGACATCGACAAAACGGTAGAGAGTATCGCCGCCGTTGACCCGGAAGACGCAGAGAACTACAGGCTGTTTTGCGAACGGTGGCACGACGTGGCCGAAGCCAGTGTCGAGGCGTTCAAACACGCGCCAACACCCCTCAATCTGGTCAAAAAGCTGGGCATCGACACCAAAATGGGCGACCAGCGCTGGGAGCGCCTGAGCGACATGGTACGCGGCTACGGCCAGGTACTCCGCAATCACTTCAAGGGTGAAAAAGTCCCGGCTATGATCGCCTGGATGGCCGCGCAATCTGGCCCGCCGCCTACCGAGCCGCTGTCAGCGCCGTTTGCGCTATGGCATCCCATGTATCACACCAGCGGCATGAAGCGACCACGCGGCGGCTCTGGTGAGCTAACGCAATCCCTGCGCCGCATGATCGAAGATCATGGTGGGGTGGTTTGCACCAATATGCCCGTGGAAAAGATTCTGGTTGAGGATGG
>DAOTTY010000270.1:0-2505 GCA_034437575.1 Anaerolineae bacterium
TCGCCGCTACGCGGCGGGAGGGAGGGGTTTGTGCCGCCTTCGGCGGTGTTCCCCTTCCCTCATTTTGGGGGTAAGGGGCTAGGGGAATTCAGCCGAGTGCCTGAGCAGTTACTCGCCCTGGGAATATGCCTAACCAGATGGACTGCTGGAAGAGACCACGCCCGCTGGATAGCATCCAGCCCCAATTGGGGTCAGGGTCCATTCACCTGGCCCGAAAAAGCCCGATGAAGCGCCGTGCGGCCTTGATGGTACAATCCAGCGGATTTGCGGGCGGCTGGGTCGTCGTTTGGGCCGGTCGCCAGGCTAGACCACACGCAGCGCGAATCACCCTATGGGCGTGCCCGGTTGTAGGCGCTGCCAATCTCCTCTTGCAGCGGCCTCCACACGCCGTAATACACCGCCGCCGCGAACATCAGCCCGGCCATGCCCACCCACACCAGCGCAATCACCGATGCAGGCACCAGCCCGGCAGTAATCTCGCGTGAGAAGGCCACCGCGTCATTTTGCACCGTGCCCCGCGTCGCGTCGATGCTGCCCAGCAAAAACCAGATGTCCAGCACAGCATTGAGCGCTGTCGCAATCGCCAGCATATCTAGCACCAGCAGCGTGACTACACGCGGCGCTTTCCAGCCGATACCGGCCAGCGCGACCCCAAACGCCAACCCGATGACAATCGCGGTGGGGCTGCCGCTTTCGTCTGGGCGGGCGAACTGTAACGTAAACACCACCATAAACACCCCAATGCCCACTGCCAGCAGCCGGTCATAGCGGGAATAGCGGTTTGCCAGATAGAACAGCCCGGACCCGAACGCCGCCGCACCCAGGTAGCCGCCCGCAATCACGACCGAGCGTGCCCCACCCGCCGTAATGGCCAGGCCCGACCCGTTGGGCGACACCACAAACCCGATGACATCCCCGCCCGTGAGCAGCGCACTCAGGCCGTGCCCGGCCTCGTGGATGTAGGTCACGAACAGGCGCAGCGGGGCCAAAATCACCGCTAGCCCGGCAATGTTCCACACGATGTACAGCATAAAGCTCGCCAATGCTGCAATCAGCAGGGCGCGGCGGCGCTCTGCGGCGGGGGAGGGTTGGTTTTCAATTACGGAGGTGGGGGTTGATGTCATGTAAGGTGCCTTTTGCCAAACTGCTACCATTTGCTCTCTTATTATACGCAGCACAACGAAAAACCGCGCCAATCCCCTGCAAGATTTGGGTGCATTTCAGATGATTGGCGATAAAGCCCTCACCCCCCTCAATCCCCCCTCTCCCGACCGCCGCTGCGCGACTAGGCGAGGGGGGAGGTGCGTCCAATGCCGTCCAACCGGTGTTAAAGCCCCTCTCCCAGGGTCAACGGCCCGTTTGGGAGAGGGGTTTGGGGTGAGGGTAACTGTTTCTGCCAAAATATTGAAATACACCCGCAAGATTTGGGGAAACCGTAACTGTTGATGCCATTCTAACGTATACTGGAACTGTGGGGCGCTGTGGCGTGCCCTGCCACCAACTGCCAGCAATTCAGGAGGGCTTGCTCTTGCTTCCGTATAGATTGATGCGCCGTACTGAGGTGCGTCCGTATATGACGTATGCCATTTTTGCGGTTTGTTTTGCCGTCTTCTTTTGGGAATTGACGATTCCGCGTCTGTCGCTGGTGCGAACCTTTAGCGACATCGCCATTACCGGCTGCCAGGTAACGGGGTCATTCTTCACGCCCAAAACCTGGCTGGACGTGTTCCGCAGTATGTTCTTGCACGGCGGCTGGCTGCACCTGATGGGCAACATGCTGTATCTGGTGATTTTCGGCCCCGCGATGGAGGAATACTTCGGCCACTGGCGCTTTTTGGCCTTCTACCTGATTGCGGGCATCGCGGCGGCGCTGTCGCAGGTGTTTGTGGGCGCAACGGTGATGCGGGCCTGCTCCACCATCCCGATGATTGGGGCCAGCGGCGCAATTGCCGGGGTGATGGGGGGGTTCATCCTGATGTACCCCGGTGTGAAGGTGCGCGTGATGGTGCCGCTCTTTCGGGGGATGGGGCCGACGTTCGACAGCCCGGCGGTGTTTGTGCTGGCCTACTGGATTGGCTTGCAGCTTTTGAGCGGCTTTTTGGCGCTGAACCCTGCCGCGTTTAGCCGGGGCGGGGTGGCCTTTTGGGCGCACATCGGCGGCTTTATCGCCGGGGCGGTGATGGTCTTCATTATGACGACGTTTGTGCCGCCGCCTGATCAGAACATCGTGGAGAGCTAACCCCTCTCCCCCTCCCCTAACCACGCGACGAAAAGTCCCCCTCTCCCCGCGAAGCTGTGGGAGAAGGGCTTTTTGACCCGTTCTGCTAACGAAATGATTTGCAGGGCGGTGGGCCGCCACACCGGGCGGCCCTGCACAACCCATGTGACCTGTAGGGACGCGCAACGGCGCGTCCGCTGGACGCCAGCCTGAATCATTCTCATGGATAGGTGAATAATTACCTGCCACCAATGCAGGGTACGAGTACAGAACAGCGTGGAGAACCA
>DAOTTY010000271.1:0-3205 GCA_034437575.1 Anaerolineae bacterium
TCACCACGCAGGGTTTCCAGTTCACCATTGACGGTTTGCAGGCGGCTTTGCTGGGCTTCGCGCTGGCTGCTCACCTCAGCCATCGCCGTCGTGAGCAAGTCCTGCGCCTTCCCCGCAACATAGAACGGCACCAGTGATTTTGCGGCGTCGTAGCGGGCCATCTGGTCTTCATAGCGCCGATACTCACTGCCCGCCTCCACTAGCGGGTCAAGAATCTGAAGTTGGCGTCCGGCACGCTGAATGGCGGCGTGGGCATCGTTGAGTTCGCGGTACTGCGCCCGCAATGCATCCACCCGCGCTTCGGGGTCGCCCTTATCCAGCATATGGTCGCGCACAAAGCTGTTCAGGCTGGGGATGTCCTTCACGGCAACCGTTTCATTGAACAGGTCAAGCGCCTTTGGCCTGCCGCCCAAGCCCAATGCCTTGCGTGCCGCCGCGATATAGTCTTTGAACGTACTGCCAAACGTCTGCACGTCTTTGGGCAGATCACGGGCGTTGACGTGACGCTGTGGGAAGTGCTGCTCAATGCTTAGCTCACACGAACCCACGTAATACCGCTTTTGAACACTATTAGCGTTGCTAACCCACAATACCTGCGCCAATGACACGGTGCGCTCCTGCGAATTATCACAGAAGACCGCCAGCAAAACGCTATGCGAGTCTGTGCCGCGCAGGGTATTCGCCGTTGATTCGTATGCTGTTTCGCCGCGTGATCGGCTGTACTGCCCGCGCACGTAGGTCCGCTCAGAGCGTTCGCGGCTGCTGCCCGCCCCGGAAGCCAGATTGTAATTGCGCTGCCGCCCCTCGACCAGCAGCGTCAGCAGCGCGTCCACAACCGTTGACTTGCCCGACCCATTCTGCCCGGTCAAGACGGCAGTGTCGCCGCCGGTCGTCATCGTCCAGATTTGCCCGTCGAACGTGCCCCAGTTGTACAGTTCCAGGCGCTTCAACCGGAAGCCAGTTTCTTCACCGAACAGGTTATTCATCATTGTCGTTATCCGTTTCACCGTCTTGCTTAACATACTTGACCAACCGCGCCTTGATGCCCTCTAGCTCGTCTGCATTGATTTTGGCACGGATGAGTGGGCGCACGCTGTAGCGCCCGTCGCTGCGCTTCGTCAAGAAGCCATACCTTACCAGGCGGTTGACGCTGGTCGTGGTGTTCGTTTCGATTTTCCGCGCATCCCCGTAATCCTGCATAAACACCTGTATCATGTCCAGCAGGTCTTCGTCGCTGAGGATAAGATCGGTTCCATCAAGATCGCGCCTTTCGTGTTCGTCCAGGCGTTCACGCAGCAGCACCAACAGCAGCGTATCAGGGAAAGACAGGTTTCGGCGGCTGGTCAATGCGGGTAAGGTATCCTGATTGTCGTCATCCCGGCTGTTATCGTATAAGTAGGCAAAGCTGCCGATTTCATCCAGATACATCCCCAAACCGATTTTGCCCAGGTATTCGCGGATGGGGTATTCATAATCGCGGATTTGCTGCCATGCGGCGGTGTCATCGTAGTAGACGACCCCCTTTAGCAGCTTGCGTACCGCAGCGGCATACAGTTCGATATGCTCATCAGGCATGGTTCACCTCAGTTTGGGGGTCTGTACGACGATAAACGATACGTGGCACATCAATCTGTCTTTCGTCGCCTTGACGGGTGCGGATTGCGACGGTGTCACGCGCATCACGATCAATGCTGTGGTTCGGCGTCCGTGCCGCAATTTGCAAGTAGGCAATAACCTCCGCCATACCCTGCTCAATCGGGTAACTTGTAACAAGTTCTGCCAGTGTCACTTCGGTACGGCTCATCAACAGGCGGTCGATGTTTTCACGTAGGATACTGTCATCAATATAAAATGTATCGTAAAGGGCAATCAGCGCGTCAGCATCAATCAGCGACGATGCCGCTTTTGGGCGCTCAGTGGCCTCAATCTGCTCTGGCGGGTCAAACAGCGGGCGTTCCAGGGGCAGTTCAATATCCGGCTCCCCTTCAAAATCGTGAAAGGGGCGGCGGGTGCTGGTCGTCATCAGCGGCACAATGGCCTCGGCAAGCTGGCTGGTGGCATACTTGATTTCCTGCGCCAGCGTTTGTACCCGGCGGCTCTCGATCACGTTGCGTGTGTCTACCACCCGCCGCAGATGCTCGGCAAGGCGTTGGTTGGACTGGTTCACACGTTCCCCGGCATCCAGTAAATGCGAGGTCAAGCGTTGCAAAACAGCATTTTCGCTGACGAAGGGGGCCAGCCGGGGCATATCGAACACCGCGTCAATCAGGCCATCGAACGACTCGCGCTGCTCTGGATGCGTCAGTAACTCGTAAAAAGCGCGAAAGCTCTGCCCTTCGTCACTTTCTTCGAGCTGCTCGTCTGCGTCCAGCGCTGTGCCCAAAATGTCACCGCGCCGTGCTTCCGGGTCAAGTTGTGCCTGTTGGATGGTTCGCGCCATGTCTCGGAAGCGTTCTTCCACCATCGAAAAATCACGCAGTAGCTGCGAAGCCATGCCATTGATGTGATCCAGACGTTCGCGGATTTGCACATCGCTCAACCCGTCCACCTGCTGCGTTTTCTCAATCCGGGCAATCTCAGCGTCGATCTCGTCGCGGCGCTCGAAAAGTTGTTGCAGCCGCTTTTCAATGTCCTCCGTACTGCGGGTGACAACCTCATCCAGCAGCGAGAGGATATTTCGCAGGCGCGACTCTGTACCGATCATGCCACGATTTTGCATCTCCTCGAACCACCCGATCAGGCGCTCTGCATGAGGGGATAGCTGCACCACATAACCATCATCCCGACTGCGAATGCGAATTAGATCGGACTCCCTGCTCCATATGTCAGTATAATGCCCGGCATCATGCCGGAACTGCTCTTCGGCGGCCAGGGTGTTGTTGATATGATCGAGATAGGCGTCCAGTTGCTCACGAAACACATCCTGGGGCAGCAGAACTTGATGTTTCTGCTTGAACGCATAGTGCAGGAAGCTCACAGCCAGGGGAAGCCATGCCTTGTTGAGCGCGAGGAACGCCGGATCGGTTTTGTGTAGACGGATGATGGTATCGTAGTCCATGCTAGGCGGTGTCAAACATTTCTAAGCTGTTGGATGCAGCATTATATTTGACAACCTCTTAACATTTCAACAGGGGTTATCGCTGAGTTTGGGAAGTGGTGTCTATCAGGCTGGGAACACTCCCCCAGCCTGTCGGGTAGGGCTGTA
>DAOTTY010000272.1:0-3375 GCA_034437575.1 Anaerolineae bacterium
CGCCTCGCAGCTTTCCTTATCACCGGAGTTATTTGACCAGTACGACTGGCAAGGCCGCAGTGCAGAACGCCATCGTCAATGGGTGCGCGAGCGTCTCGGCATTCGTGAAACAACGGTCGCAGATGGCGAGGCATTAGCCGCGTGGTTGAGCGAACAAGCCCTGCTGTATCAAGATCAGCGCCTGGATGTGCTGGTGGAGCTATTATATGAGCGTTGCCGCACGCTCAGGCTGGAGCCGCCCAGCCGTGCACGTCTGGAACGCATTGCCCGCTCTGGCTTGTATCAGCACGAAGGCCGCTTCTCTGCGGCGACATTGCAACAGCTCAGTCCCGAAACACAACAGGCATTGGATCAATTGTTGGAAACGGACGTGACACTGACGCAGGACACACAGCTGAGCCTGATGCACTGGCTCAAGAGCGATGCGGGTCAGGCCAGCGTCGCGCAGATACAACGGACGGCACAGCGCCTACAACGTCTGCAAGCCATCGCATTGCCAGCAACTGTATTTGCCAATAGTGCTCAGCGTGTGGTCGCAAGCTATGCACGGCGTGCCGCCACAGAAGGTATCAGCGAGCTGCGTCGTCGCCAGCCAGCGGTGCGTTACACGCTGTTAACGGCCTTCTGCTGGCAACGGCGTCGTGAAATCACCGATCAACTGGTGGGCTTGTTGCTCAACATCCTGCGCAAACTGAACGCTCGCGCTGAAAGACGTGTCGAGGCGCGTCTGATTGCCGAGGTGGTCAAGACATTGGACGACAAGACGTTGGTCATTCAGTTGCTGGAAGCCGCACTGGAGCAACCAGACGGCCAGATTAAGGACATCCTGTATCCCATCGTTTCACCCACACAGATGCGGCAACTGCTGGAACAGTATCGGCGACGCAACAGCGCCAGCTACGAACGCGACATACACACCGTCTTACGGGCCTCGTACCAGTACCACTATCGCCAACTGCTGCCGATTTTACTGGACGCCCTGACCTTCCGCTCCAAAAGCCAGAGCGACCTGATCCAGGCAATCAAACTGGTCAAACGCTACAGCCGCAGTCGCCGCCATACCTATCCGGCTCATGAAAATGTGCCAATTGCGGGCATTGTGCCGACACGCTGGCAACCATTGGTGTTGGAGCAGAGCGAAGACGGTGAACAGCGCGTCAATCGCATCAACTACGAACTGAGTGTGCTGACGAGCTTGCGCGAGCAACTGCGCTGCAAAGCGGTCTGGGTGGAAGGTGCTGAGGCCTATCGCGATCCCGATCAAGATTTACCCGCTGACTTCCAGGCACGGCGCGTGCATTACTATCAAACGCTGGCTTTGCCCCAAGACGCAGCCACATTCACGCAAGGCCTACAGCAGGAGATGATGCAGGCGCTGCAACGCTGCAACGACACACTGGCCGACAACGATACCGTCAGCATTCGCCCCACAGGCCATATCAAAATCGCACGCCTCAAAGCGCTGGCAAAAGCGCCGACGATACGCTATCTGCGCACCGAAGTGCAGCGTCTATGGCCTGCTACAGGCTTGCTGGATATGTTGCAAGAGGTCGAGTGGCGCACTAACTTCAGTCAGGTCTTCAACAGCGCGGCAGCCTACGAACGGCTTGGTCCCGCACAACAACGTGAACGCCTGCTACTGTGTCTGTTTGGGTTGGGAACCAACGTCGGCTTACATGCGATGGCACTGGGCGCAGGTGGCTTCAGCTATGAGCAACTGCTCTACACCCGACGACGCCTGATCGATAAGGATGGCTTGCGTGCGGCCAATGTCCGCATCATCAACGCCACACGTCACGCCCGTTGGCCACACATCTGGGGTGAAGGCAACTCCGTCGTGGCGGCGGATTCCCGCCAGTTCGCCACCTACGGGCATAACCTCTATACCGAATGGCATGTGCGCTATCACAAAAAGGGCGTGAAAATCTACTGGCATGTCGATACGCAGGCGTTGGCAATCTACTCACAGGTCACGCGCCCCAGTTCATCCGAGGTCGCTGACATGATTGAGGGTATTATGCGCCATCATAGCGAGATGGCGATCGAACGCAGTTATGTCGATACGCACGGACAGAGCACGGTCGGTTTTGCCTTCTGTCATCTCTTAGGCTTTGAGCTGCTACCACGCATCAAGGGTATCCATAAGAAACGGCTCTATCGCCCACGTAGCGGGTATAACGACGACTACCCGGCCTTGCAGCCCATCTTGACGCGTCCGATTGATTGGGACCTGATCGAGCAGCAATACGACGCGATGGTGCATTACGTCACCGCTGTCTATCTGGGCACAGCGCGTACCGAAGCCATCTTACGACGTTTCAACGACCCACCCACACAACATCCGACTTACAAGGCTTTCGTCGAACTGGGACGCGCTGTACAGACCATTTTCCTGTGTCGTTACCTGTCATCCGAAGCCTTGCGCCGCGAAATCAACAGTGGCCTCAATGTCGTCGAGCATTGGCACAACGCCAACGACTTCGTCTTCTATGGTCAACAATCCGAACTGACATCCGCACGTTACGACGATCAAGTCGTCTCAGCCCTGTCGCTGCACCTGTTGCAAAATTGCCTGGTTCACGTCAACACACTGATGGTGCAGCAGATTTTGAAGGATGAGGACTGGTATCAGCGCATGACACCCCGCGATTGGCAGGCGCTCACGCCGCTATTCTGGGCGCATGTCAATCCCTATGGCGACTTCCGGCTGGACCTCAACAAACGTCTGCCACGCTTGGAGCACAGCGCATGAGCCGCACACCCGCCCACAAGAAGGCCCGTCAGTTGGCCCGTTACTTGCGCGACGAAGACCCCGATTATGCCTATCTGAAAACCGTCTTTCGCCATCTACGGCAGGAACTCGGCGTTCAAGTGCCACGTACCAGCAAAGCCTTGCCGCACGTGCCCAGCGCTGAGGATTTGCAACGACTCTACCAGGCTTTCTGGGCGTCGGGACGTACACAAGATGTCGTCATCTTCCGCACCTTGCTCTACACCGGGGTGCGTGTGGGTGAACTCGTGCATATTCAATTGCGTGATGTCGATCTCGCTCAGTTACAGATTCGCATCAACGCGGGTAAGGGCGATCAGGATCGACTGGTGCCGTTTCCGCAAGCGTTCCGCGAGACGTTGGCCGTGCATATGGAGCGTATGAAGCAGCAGCGTGCGCTCTACCTCTTCGAGTCAGGACGACGGGCACCTTATTCTGAGCGGGGTATCCGGCAGATGTTTGCGCGTTACAGTGCGCAGGCACAGTTGGAGACGCCGATTTCGCCGCACAAGTTGCGGCACTTTCTACTATTGTGGCTCAAGAAGCAAGGGGTAGACGATGCTTTGATCCAGCCGTATTCCGGTCATGCCACGCGCCAATCGTTG
>DAOTTY010000273.1:0-1571 GCA_034437575.1 Anaerolineae bacterium
GCAAACCCCCTTTATTCAGTAGTAGTGGTTCGGACCCACGTTAATCCTCACGGAGGATTGAAACCACAAAGCCAGCCATCTCCTCATTGGTGTAGGTCGGGTTCGGACCCACGTTAATCCTCACGGAGGATTGAAACCGCCCACAACCGTGGGGTCAAAGTGACTGGACATCACGTTCGGACCCACGTTAATCCTCACGGAGGATTGAAACCTGCACCAAATAATGCACACCCCATTCTAAAGCCAAGTTCGGACCCACGTTAATCCTCACGGAGGATTGAAACCAATGGCGACATCACCAGCATCAATGACCTCATCACGTTCGGACCCACGTTAATCCTCACGGAGGATTGAAACAATCAGATAGATTGCCGCAGGGTCGTCGTTGATCTGGTTCGGACCCACGTTAATCCTCACGGAGGATTGAAACCTCCTGGTCTGCGGTCAGACGGTTGGGGCATTGATGTTCGGACCCACGTTAATCCTCACGGAGGATTGAAACTGTCATCCACGCGGTCTAGCAGACGGGAAACGTGCGGGGTTCGGACCCACGTTAATCCTCACGGAGGATTGAAACTTCACTTTCCCGCCTTCGCTTTGCGCTATAAGCCGGTTCGGACCCACGTTAATCCTCACGGAGGATTGAAACATGCCCAAACTGCTGGGCCGAAATTCCCCAGAGCTGGAGTTCGGACCCACGTTAATCCTCACGGAGGATTGAAACATGGCCACTGCTAGTGCCGCGGTAGAACCCCCCTGGTTCGGACCCACGTTAATCCTCACGGAGGATTGAAACCGGCCATGCAGGATTGGTTGTGGCAAGCCTGGACGATGTTCGGACCCACGTTAATCCTCACGGAGGATTGAAACATGGGACGAGGCCTGGTGGCCTAACCACGACCGAAAGTTCGGACCCACGTTAATCCTCACGGAGGATTGAAACAGAAAATACAAGGTCGAGGTGGTTGACGGGTCATCGTTCGGACCCACGTTAATCCTCACGGAGGATTGAAACATAATCCCGTTCCTGCAGCGGAATCCATGGGCGGTCGTTCGGACCCACGTTAATCCTCACGGAGGATTGAAACACAAGGGCGCGCAGGGCGTGCCAGCGTTCTTTCCCGGGTTCGGACCCACGTTAATCCTCACGGAGGATTGAAACGTTCCTATTCGGATCGTTGCTCTTGATGAAGACCCGTTCGGACCCACGTTAATCCTCACGGAGGATTGAAACAATTGTCGAGATTGAGCAGGATATTCAGTTCTTCAAGTTCGGACCCACGTTAATCCTCACGGAGGATTGAAACCTCTTGATTGCCCTTAATTTCTCTGCTAATTCCTGCGTTCGGACCCACGTTAATCCTCACGGAGGATTGAAACAAACCGGAAGCTATGAAAGATCTCGTAGCCATTCAAGTTCGGACCCACGTTAATCCTCACGGAGGATTGAAATTCCAATTGAGCAGACCCGAAATATCCAGCAACTGGGTTCGGACCCACGTTAATCCTCACGGAGGATTGAAACCTGCATCATCCCCTGTTGCGCCCAGGGATGCCTGGATGTTCGGACC
>DAOTTY010000274.1:0-4934 GCA_034437575.1 Anaerolineae bacterium
GGCCAGTTTGCTGCTGCGCCTGGGGGCCGTCGGGATTGGTGCGGGGGCGGTGGCCTGGGTGGTGCTGCGCCTATGGGATGGCGGCGGGGCGTGGCTCTTTTTGGCAGTGCCGCTGGTGTTGGCGGGGCTGTGGGCGCTGCTGCTGGCGGCATCCCTGTGGGCCGCGCTGACGGTAGGGGTGCGGGCGCGTATCTTGCCCGCAAATTAGAGTGTATGTCAATACAGAGAACTGTCTTTTAGCGATTACACAAATGTTTTATTCTATGTAATGTGCTTTCAAACAAGTTTGGCATGTAAAATCATAACCATCCACCTATTGTTGTAAACGTGTACATTTGCAGATTTAAACCAATTTAACCAAGTGTTGGTTTGGAAATTACATGAATTGATGGTAGACTATTTACAACGAACCTTATGGTAAAGTTAAAGGCTGTATAGGTCAGTACCCGTGCCAGCGAGTACCAACCTAAATCCTATTCGCTTACTGATTATCGTGCCAAGTGTAAATGAGGTCAGCGGTAATCAGTAATCCTATTATGGAGGGTTGTAGCCGACCGTACTCAGGCCACGCTGCGACCCACATGAATGTCAGTACTAGCGCTGACATGCGAACTACTTTGTGTAATCTCTGCACTCTACCATCTCCTTTCTATATTCAGGGGATGAGCAACAATGTACTTCACAACCACTTTTGAACAAATGATCGCTGTACATTGCAATTATCTCACATCGCTGGCCTGACTTCCAATCACCAACGATGTAATCTAGCCGAGCTTAGGTTAGAAAAAAGTTGCTAGATGTAACAGAAATCCCAACATATCCCACGTTACCCACAACCGTTATGCAACAATTTCATTAGCACTAATCCGTCTGATGCACCAGAAACACAAAACGGTTGTTAACAGTATTCGATGAACAACAGCGTTCCCGTATGATGCAGCCGACGCGCACGCTGGGCGAGGCCGTGAGCGTGCGGGTGTTGTTAGGCACCCGATGTAAGCGCCCGCGTTGCGTGACGCGCTCACGTCCCCTATACTGAAACGGATTCGCCCATGTCAGGCAGGCAGTGAGGTCAGCCATATCGTGCAGCCAGATTCGATCATTGGCCAGAGCATTGCGGGGTTTGTTGTGCAGGAACGCCTCAGTTTCAGCACGCGCTCTGCGGTGTACCGCGCCTACCAACCCGCCCTCAACCGGGAAGTTGCTCTTAAACTGACGCGCATTGAGCGCCGCCTCGGCACAGACGCCGCGTTCCAGCAGCGTTTTGAAGCCGCCATTGAGAAAATGACCGATCTTTCGCGGCGGCATGTGCATGTGGTGCCCATCTATGCGTATGGGGTGCAGCCAGAACTGCTGTACATGGCCATGCGCCTGACGGACGACAGCACCCTGGCCGACTGGCTGGCGTATCACCGCCCAACGCCGCAGACCAGTCAGGCGGGGGTTTTGTCGGGCATTTTTCAAGCGCGAGAGGCGCGGCGCGACATCACCCCACTGTTGGACAGCGCTGTGGCCATCATCACGCAGGTGGGCCGTGCCCTGGGTGACGCGCACCGTCATGGCATTTTGCACTATGATTTGCACCCGGCCAACGTGCTGTTAGATGCCAGCGGCAACGCGCATCTGACGGACTTCGGGCTGATTGTGCATTTGCTGGGCGACGACGACGCCAGCAGCGTAGCAGACGCGCCACAAGCGCTGCTTTACGCCTCCCCAGAGCAGTTGCAGGGCGAGCCGCTCACCGCCCGCTCCAATGTGTACACGCTGGGGATGATGCTCTATGAGATGGTCGCCGGGCGCACCCCGGACGTGATCGAAGCGGGTGACAGCGCTGCGGCCACACGCCGCCAAAGCGTTATGCCCCCGCCCAGCGCTTTCAACCCCGACGTGCCGCGTGGGATCGAAAACATCATCATGAAGGCCATCGCCAACGACCCGCGCCAACGCTACGGGCGTGTTGATGAGATGGTAAACGACCTCAACAGCCGCATGGGGGCGCTGTTTGAGCGGCTGGACATTGCCAATATGCCAGAACCCAGCCTGCCCGTGCAGCCCGCCGCCCCCCAACAACCCGACGAAAGACGCTGGCTGCCCGCGTTCAGCGTAAGCACGATGGTCGCCGCAGCGGTCATCGGCGGGCTGATGCTCCTCAACACGCCCATTGAGCGCACCCTGACCGTGCTGGCCAGCCGGTCTGCCCCGGCTGAGGAGCTTGCCCCGTCGCCACGGCTTATCCGCGTGGCCCAACACCAGCTAGGCGAAGACGGGTACATCGGTTATGTGGCGTGCGGCACCCGCACTGAAAGGGATGACATTCAGGAGGCCATGATGCAGCAGGCGGCTGGGGCCTACGGCCTGCGGCTGGAAATCAGCACCGGGCGCGGCGACACGCGCCTGCAAGCCCGCGCCGCCGAACGGGCCGTAGAAGACGGGGCTGCGGGGTTAATTCACTGTGTGGTGGGGCCGCGCACCGTCGGCCAAACCCTGACAGACATCGCCGCCCAGGATGTGCCCGTTGTTGTGAACAGCCGCGCCCCGGTGCAGGGGTTTGAGGGCGGCGTGTACGTGACGAATAACGATTATGCCCTGGGGGTTGCCTCCGGGCGGGCTGCCGGGCAAACCATCCAGGCGGAACTGGGCGGCACGGGGCGGGTGCTGTTGGTCGATGATACCCGCCTGCGGGCGGAAGACGACAAGCCATCGCTGCGGGCGCAGGGCCTGCGTGACGGCCTGCTGAGCGCTGCGCCAGAGGCGCTCATTCTGGACGAGTACGCCGCGCAAAGCCTGACGCTGGGCCAGCAGGTCATCCGGCAGGCCAATGCTGACGAACTGCGCTTCAATGTGGTGCTTAGCGCCTCCGATGAGGTCGCCTATGGCATCATCCGAGAACTGGATTTCGCAGGTTATTTGCCACAGGATGTGGCCGTGTTCAGCATTGATGGCGAAGCCGCCGCCCGCCAGTTAATTGCCGATGGCCAATACCTGCGGGCCAGCGCCCGCCCGGACTATGAAGCGGTGGTGCAGGCATCGGTAAATACGCTGGTGCTGATGCTGGCCGGGGAAGCCGTGCCTGCCCGCGTGGTGCCCCAACAAACCACGCTTATCACCCAACAAAACGCCGTCAGCAATGATTAGCCTGGTTGTTGTGGGCGACATCTACGTTGAGTTGGCGGCCCACACACCGCGCCTGCCCCGCCCACATCAGGTGGTGACGGGCAGCGGCTTCAGCGCCCAGTTGGGCGGGCGCGGGGCCGTGCAAGCCGTCACAGCGGCGCGGCTGGGGGCGGCAGTGACGTTCATCGGGCGGGTGGGCACTGGCCCTCATGCTGCCCTGGCCCGCGCCCAACTGGAAGCCGAAGGCATCCGCACAGATCACATTGTCGTAGATCAATCTGCGCCGACGGGGGTGCTGCTGCGCGTCACCGACCCCGACAGTAAATCTATGGGGGTGCTGGCCCCCGGTGCCAACGCCCGCCTGACGGCATCCGATGTGGAACGGGGCAAAGCCGCTTTGGACGGGGCCGACGGTTTGATTACACAGCTAGGCGTGCCGCAAGCGGCGGTTCATGCGGGGCTGCAACTGGCGCAGGCGCGAAAAACCCGGTCGGTGTTCAAGCCGTCGCCGTTTGCCCCGGTGCCGCTGGCTATGTTAACCCTCGCTGATGTGGTGACGCCCAACGAGGAAGAACTGCGGGCGCTGGCGCTCAACGTCAACCTGCGAGACAAGCCGCCCCAGCAGATGACCGTGTGTACGTTGGGGTATAAGGGGGCGCAGTGGTTTCGGCGGGACGGCGATGACATGCTAACGGGCCGGGTGCCGGGGTTCGCTGTGCGGGCTGTTGACGTGAGCGGGGCCGGGGATGTGTTCAGCGCGGCGTTGGCCGTCGCCCTGGCCGAAGCGCAGCCGCTTGAAAATGCGATTCGGTTTGCCAATGCGGCGGCGGCCCTTTCCACGCTGGCACGGGGCAGTGTCGCGGGCATCCCGCAGCGGGCCGCCGTAGCTGCGAAAGCTGCGCTGCCCACCACCTGACAGCGCCCGCAGGATACGGTATACTTTATAGTCCACTTTAACGTAATGTAAACTTATCTCAGAGGTCATATGCAGCCCATTGAAATGCACCCTATCGGCATTGTCCGCACCGATGCCACTGAAATCGACAAAGACTGGCGCAAGACTATCAGCCAGATACACATGGATGAAGCCTATCTGAATGGGCTGACTGGCCTGGAGAACTGGTCGCATCTGGTGGTGATTTTTGTGATGCACCAGGCCACGTTCGATCCCAACATTCACCTGACCTACCGCCCCGGTGGGCGTGAAGACATTCCAGAAACGGGTGTGTTCGCGCAGCGCTCGCACCTGTCGCCCAACCTGATTGGCATGACAACGGTCAAGCTGCAAGGCATCGACGCGAATGTACTCATCGTGCGCGGCCTGGACGCGCTGGACGGCACACCCGTGATTGACATCAAGCCGCACGCCCCGGTGTACGACGGCGCGTCGGACCCATTGGTGCCGGTGTGGTTTTTGCGGCTGATGCAAAGTTAGCATAACCCGTCACCGACCGTTGAGGACACCCCTGGAGACACCCCTATGAAAAAACTGCGCTTCATCGCCCTCTATCTCGCGTTTGTGCTAATTCTATTCCTCATCGTGTTCACGATGGTCGCCAACCCCGACCTGCTCGCTAACCTCATCCGTTAAGGGCGAATCATCCAGGGTGATGCCGGGACGGATAAACTGGCCTTAATGGGGATGCCCTTCAAGTTAGTGCAACGCTTTTTGGCCCTCACCTTCCTCAATCCCCCGCCGCTGCGCGGCCAGGCCAGGGGGATGCACGGTCCCTGCCAAAATATTGAAAAACACCCCAGGCCAAGTGTGCGGGAGTCGCGCCTGTGAGCGTGTTGGGGGATAATCAAGCTGGTAAAGCGCA
>DAOTTY010000275.1:0-6619 GCA_034437575.1 Anaerolineae bacterium
CCGTCCAAGCATATCCGCCGTTGCGTCCAGCTTCCACAGGCGCAAAAATGCCGGGTTTACATAAGTTAGCTCGCCTTGCATATCTGCCAGGGCAATGGCCGTGATCGACGACTCAATCGCACGGTCTTTAATGCGAAGCTGCTGCTCGGTATGGCGGCGTTCGGTCACGTCTGCCGCAGTGCTTATCACAATCCGGCGGCCATCGGGCAGGCGGCCTAACGGCGTGGTACTAAAGGCCCAGATGCGCTGCGTTCCGTTTGCCACACGGATGGTAAACTCGCCTTCGTTTACCCGTTGATCCAACTCAAACAGGCGGTCAACGCTTGCCAGTACCCGCGTACTGTCTTGCCCATAGGCCAGGGTGATCCAATCCGAAACAGTGGGAATCTGATCACGGGTATAGCCTGTAACGTCCAGCCAACTGCGGCTCACCGTGAGCAGTTCGCCGTCTTCGGCAAAAATGGCGGTGGGCAGGGGGGCGTCTTCCACCGCCCGCCGGAAGCGTGCCTCGCTATGTTGCAGGTCGGTTTGGGTGCGTTGGGCGTGCTGCATTTGCAGGCGCAGGTCGCCCTCCAACTGCTCGCGTGTCGTAAAGGCCCACCGCAGATGAAGATACAACACCCCAGCCGTAAAAGTGACGAACATCAATCCCTTTGCTACGCTCAGCCGAGTTGTCACACTATTGCCGCCTATAAGCGTGTACAACAGCGTATCCGAAAACAGTATCCATAAGGTTGCTGCAATCAAATAAACGGCTGCAATGCGTTGGTGCGGCTTTAAGACTGTATACTTCATCATACGAACCACCTTATGCCTTAAAAACGTTACTATATTTTACAATATGTTGATGCGGGCCAGATGATACACACATTAAATCGGATGCGTGTTCACTCAAACACAGCAGATACAGTCACGCAGCAGGGTTGGCAAACGCAATGGATTCCGTAAACAGGCTCTCGTGCTGGGCATAATCGGCCACGTTTGCATGGTCGATAGAGACCCACTCCTTCCACACCCGGCCCGATGCCGGTTCAAACGGCCCCATCACCTCGTGTTCTTCGATGAGCGCTCCCACGCGCTTCGCGGGCAGCTTGATGCTGATGCCCGCCCCGCCCACAAACGCAAACACCTTGCCGTTGATCTTGTACGCGGGGTAACCGAACATTTTGCCACCCGTTACCCCCGGCATACCCAACAGCAGCTTGTCCATCTCTGCTTTGACATCTGGTCGGTAGTCATCCATATGATTTTGGCCCTATCATCTATTAACCTGATGAAGCCATTGTACAGCATAAATTGCATAGCCGTGTGGGAGAGCAGCAATCAGGCAGGGCTTTTGCAAAGTTGCATGGCTCATCATTGGGCGCTGCCTCACACGCCCGGCAGGGGGCACAGCCCCCTTGTGGGGTGGGGTGAAACCCCATGCTTTTGCTTTTTCAAACGGTCGCTAAGATGACAGGTTGGCAGGCAGCAAATCTGGCGGCAGGGCTTCGAGCGCAGGCGCAGCAAGCACACTCACCAGCAGCCCAATCAGGAAGAACACGACGACCAGCACAATGGTCACCGGCAAGCTGGCAATCATCTGGGTCAGGTAGGCTTTGGCAAACCCCAATCCGAAGTAAGCGCGGCTGATGCGCCCGGTAAGCCGGAAAGAGAGAATGAGCAAGATCAGCCCGCCAAGGCCCGCCAGCCCGATCCCGACGATAGCGAACGGCATCCCAACGATAAAGGCCAAAATGAGAGCAACGAGGTAAAGCACATAGATAGCCACCATCGGGAATTGATAGGCGCTGATGAGGTTGTACATCAGGTAAGGGATGGTACCCTGACCGCCCAGGGCGCGGGCTACCCAATGGCCAAAAAAGCCGTTTGTGGTCACGGTGGCCAGCAGCATCAGCAGGGCACCAATTGACAGGGCCAGGGCCAGCATCACGTTAAACACGGGTAGGATTGCACTGAGCGCGGTAGCCTGGGCATCCAGGATAAACGCCTGCTCCAGGTCTTCTTCGGCGGCGTCCGGGTCGGCACGGGTTTCCTCAACGCGGGTGGCGCTGCCGTTGACCCATAGATTGCCAGTGTAGTTCACCAGCAGCACACAGAAGAATGTGCCCAGGAAGACAATGGCAGACAGAATGCCGAAATCAATGGCCAGCGTGCCCCAGGAGTGCTTGTTGGCTTCGGCCATATGCCCGTCCAGGCTGGCGGCGGTCTGCTTTTGCCGGTCAGCATCAATGAGCACCTGCCGCTTTTTGCTGCTGACGAGCGAGTGGATGGCGTCTTCTTCGCTCAGGCCAGTGACAGACGTGGCCAGGCTCTTGTAGTATTCGTCAAAGCGCAAGTTGGGGTTGGCGTCGATGGCTTTGGAAAGCGCTTTGACGGCTTTGCCGGTGATGCCGTTAACGTGGTGCTGTGTGGCTTCATCTACATACCCCTGGGCGCGTCTTAACTGGCGGGGGGGAACGTCAACGGGGCCTTCAGGCACGTCTTCTGCTTGGGCGGGTGCGGCCTCGTCCTCAATGGCATCTATTTTAACCTGGGTTTCGACGTGCGTCATATCCAGGTTGCCCGCCTCGTCCAGCTTGCGGGCGACGTATTTGGCCCCTTTGCGGGCGTATGCGCGGACTTCCGGGTTTTCGTCATTTTTGGAAAGCTGCACCAGCACGCGCAGTGCCCGCTCGTTTTGCATCTGCGCCACCATCTTGACGCCCTGCATACGGTCGTTGGGGTTGGTGCTGCGAAGTAACTTGGCTGGGTCCTGGCTGCTCATGGGGGCTGTGCCTTCTAATGAATTGATTAAATGCAACATGCCGGACGCAGCACGCTGCACCCGGAGAACAACGCAATTTCATTTTAAGTGGAATGGCCCGCCATTACAGCAATGGATTGTTAGAAATGCTTTACCCATCGGGGGCAGTTTGCCGGGCGATGGCATCGGCAGCCTGGGCCATCGTCATCACGGTAAGCTGGCCCCGGTGGCGGCCTTCCCACACCAGCGACAGAATGCGAATCAGCGCGTCAAACATAGCTTCGCTGCTGCCCAGGTTAAACGGATGAAACCATAGGTGATAAATTCCCCCGGATTGGATGGCGTCGGCCAGCCCCAACCGCGCCTGACGCAGCCGTGCCTGCGTGGGGATTTGGGCGCGAACGCCGTCATAGCTCATCAAAAATTGCGAGGCGGGCAGGTTCACCAGTCCGTCGGCTTCCAGGCAGTCGGCGGGGGTATAGGTGGGTGGGGTGAAGCCCATCATCCGGTCGAGCAGGTGGGCGGGCCGCTTGAGCGGCGACGGCATCTGCGCGTGCCAGTCTGCGGCGGCCCCACGATAGGTCGTAAAGCCGTAATCTGGCAGCAGGCCCGTATGGGCCACGCCATTTTGTGGGTACACAAGCGAGCGGGGCGGCGGCAGGTCGTGTGCCGCATGGAGGCGGGTTACCGCGTCCAGTTGGGCCGCGAAGTGGTCACGGGTAACGGCAGGGTCGGTGGCCAGCAGGTGCGTCATGGTGTGACTGCCAATTTCCTGCGGAACGCGGGCGTTTTGAATGGCGTCAACGATGTAGCGGCCATAAAACCAGCCGGGGTTGTGGTTGGCAAGGCGCTGGCTGTCGGGGGCGTTTGCAAAGCTGTACTGGATGTCGGCCAGTGGCGTGCGCTGGCCGGGTTCCAGCAGCAGGTGGCCCACAATGGCCCACGTTGCCGGAATTTCGTAGATGTTGAGCAGGCGAATGAGGCGGTTAAGCAGGTCGGGGTAGCGGTCGAAGGCCGGGGCGCGTGCGTCCAGGTTGCGATAGGTACCCCAGGCAATTTCTGTATCTAAAGAGAGTATAAAAGTTCCATTCATAGCGTGGCAGTGTAGCAAAGCCTGGGCGTCTCTGCTATGCTGATTGCAATGTTATTTGAACCGAACGGCGAGTTCCCCATGAAGACCATTTACGACCTGTATGCCTTTGCGGAAGAGTTGATTGAGTATGCGCTTATGGGTGGTGATGACGATACCGCGATTATCATTGAGGACGCGGTAGACACCGCGCAGACGTATGAAACGCTAGACAGCCAGTTCAGCGAAATCGTGATGGCATTGGTCATGGTAGAAGACCGCATCAATGTGCCGGACTACCCGCTGGAAAGTGTGATTGTGCTGCGAACGATGCTGCGAAGCATGAATAACGGCGGCGTAGGCCGAAGGCGTTACCTGCACTAATGGCGAAGTGAATTTCGATGTCCATGACTTACGCGCCAACCTCACCCCGCCTGAACCTTCGCTTTTCCTTCTAGCCCTGGGGGTAAGGGACGGTGGTAACGACTCAGGTGCTAAAGGCCCGTTTGAGAGGGGGCTGGGGTCATATTCTGGGGAGGCTCGCATCAATTACGTAAATCAGGGGCGGCAAATATTCATCAGTGCCATAGTGATTGTGCTGGTATACGCCTATGGGATCACCCATATAGACGCACAAAGCCTGTGGTTCGATGAGGCGTGGTCGGTTTATGCTGTGCGGAACCCGCCCCCGGCCACGTTCGAGCCGCCGCGTGGCCTGCGGTCGCTGACGCTGACGCCTGCCCGCGCTGCCTACACGGACGTGACCGCGACGCTTAACCGGGTGCGCGAGGATGTACATCCGCCGTTGTATTTTTTGCTGCTGGATGGCTGGGTGTGGCTTACCGGGGAGAGTGTGTTCGCGCTACGGTATCTGTCGCTGCTGGTGGGGCTGGTGGGGGCTGCGGCGCTGTACTGGCTGGCCTGTGACCTGTTCGGCGGTGTGGCGGGGCGGTATGCGCTGCTGCTGTATGGCACAGCCGTGCTGTTTGTGGCCTACACGCAGGAAGCCCGCATGTACACGCTGCTAATGACGCTCGCAGTCGCATCCACTGCGGCCTATAGACGGCTGGCGCGTGCCCGGTCACGGTGGCGGGTTGGCCTGTACGCGGTGGCGGCGGCGCTGGCACTGTATACGCATTATGCGGCGGCGCTGGTGCTGCTGGCACACGGGCTGCATATCCTGCTGACGCGGCGCGGGGGGCTGCTGGCGCTGGTGGCGGCGGCGGCGCTGTTCACACCGTACCTACCTGTTGTGTGGGGGCAGCTTGTGGCCAATCCGGGTGGGGCGCTGGCAGCGCCCATCGCTACGGACTTCGCGGCGGTGCGTGGCCTGTGGCTGATGGTCACGGGCGGGTGGGGTTGGCTGTACGCGCTGGTGCTGGCGGCGGCGGGGGTGGCAGCGGTGCGCGTCCCGGTGTGGCGGAGTGGGTTGCTACTGGTGACCTTGTGGCTGTTTATAACACCGCTTGTGCTGCTGGCGGCCAATGCAGCGGTGATGCCGTTGTTTCAGGTGCGCTATGTGCTGGGGGCGCTGCCCGCGTTGGTGCTGCTGCTCGCCGCCGGGTTGGCGCTGCTGCATCAAGTGCAATGGGGGCGGTGGGGGGCACAGGTTGCCTTCGCCGGGATGGTCGTGGCTCAAATCACAGCGCAGCCAAGCATTATCCCGCCCAAACCAGACTATGATAGCGCGATTGCGGCGGCCTCCGCTGCCCGTGACCCACTGGCCCCTATCATCACGGACATAGCGCCGCGTGACCCGGTTCGCTACTACGCGCCGCGCTACAATCTAACCGCTGGCCCATCCGTTGACCTGTCGTGGCGTGACCACACAGCGGAAGAAGTCGCCACCATTGTGAAGGGGTTCGAGTTTGCGCCGACGGTGTGGACGGTGCTGCCCGTCAATGTGGCGAAAACGTGGTACACCGTCGCGGCGCTGCAAGCGCAGGGGCGCACGCCAGGGTACGCGGCGAATGTGGAAAACATGGTCATTTACAGTTGGGCGCGTGATGGCAGCGACCCGCTGGCGTTCACATTTGAGGATGCCGCCGAGCAAACGGTTGCGATGTACACGGTTGAGGTTGGTGCAGGCGTGACCGCCCAGGCAGGTAAGACGGTGTGTGTGCCCGTCGCGCTGGCGGTTGAGCGTGAGGCCACTGCTTTTGTGACGCTGGTAGGCGGCTACAACGAGGTTATCACGGCGTGGCAGGGCGACCCACACGCTGACGAGGCGTGCATCAACGTGCCCGCCGACGCCCCGCCCGGTGAGTATGCGGTGTATCTGGCGTTGTTTGATGGCGACGGCACGCGCTACCCGGTGATGCACGCGAATGTGTGGTGGGGCTGGTGGGTGGTCAGCCACCGCCTGACGGTTGTTCCATGATGAGCCTGCCGCTGTCATGATAGGTACAATGCCAGCAGACAGGATGCACCAATGACCACACCCGCCTGGGCAGGCATGGGTGGGACACAGGCGGGAGCATATACGGCTGCGCCTGGTGTGCCCCTACAAAACACACACGTAGGGGCGGTACTAGACCAGAACGGTCGTATGTCTGCCCACGATTATGGGCCATTTGCCAACACGTTGAATTGCCGTAACTGCTCAGGCACCAGGTATATGTGGGCATAACGCCCTCACCCCAAACCCCTCTCCCGAACGGGCCTGTGGCCCTGGGAGAGGGGGGATTGAGGGGGGTGAGGGCGTTACGCCCACATACACCTGGTGCCTGAGCAGTTACGGCAATTCAACGTGTTGGCAAATGGCCCATAATCGTGGGCAGACATACGACCGTTCTGGTCTAGTA
>DAOTTY010000276.1:0-1674 GCA_034437575.1 Anaerolineae bacterium
AGTGGCCGTGTCGGTTCCACCGTACCCGTCTGCAACGGTATAGGTAAAGCTGTCAGAGCCATTGTAATCAGCGTCAGGCGTGTAGGTCACGTCCGCGCCATTGTTCGTCACACTGCCGTGCGAGGGCTGTGTGACCGAATCCACAGTCAGTGAGTGACCATCCACGTCGGAATCATTAGCCAGCACGTCAATTGTGACAGCGGTATCCTCGTCAGTCGATGCACTGTCGTTTACGGCAACTGGATCATCGTTGACCGCGTTAACCGTCACATTGACGGTAGCTGTATCGTAACCACCGTGCCCATCAGCAGCGGTATAGGTAAAGCTGTCAGAGCCATTGTAATCAGCGTCAGGCGTGTAGGTCACGTCCGTGCCATTGTTTGTCACGCTGCCGTGCGAGGGCTGTGTGACCGAGTCCACACTCAGAGGGTCACCGTCTACGTCTGAATCGTTAGCCAGCACGTCAATTGTGACAGCGGTATCCTCGTCAGTTGTTGCAACGTCGTTTAAAGCAACGGGATCATCATTGGTCTCGTTGACTGTTACATCGACGGCCGCTGTGTCCGTTCCCCCGTGCCCATCAGTGACGGTATAGGTGAAGTTGTCATCGCCGCTATAATCAGCGTCAGGCGTGTAGGTCACGTCCGTTCCGTTGTTCGTCACGCTACCGTGCGTCGGCTGTGTAACCGAATCCACGCTCAGAGGGTCACCGTCTACGTCTGAATCGTTAGCCAACACGTCAATAGTATGAGCAATATTCTGGAGCGCCGTAGCAATGTCATCTACGGCAACAGGATCGTCGTTGACCGCGTTGACCGTCACATTGACGGTAGCCGTGTCGGTATTATCATCGTCGTCGATGGCAGTATAGGTGAAGCTGTCAGAGCCATTGTAATCAGCATCGGGCGTGTAGGTTACGTCCGTTCCGTTGTTCGTCACGCTGCCGTGGGAGGGCTGCGTGACTGAATCCACGCTCAGTGTGTCGCCGACGAGGTCTAAATCGTTAGCCAGCACGTCAATGGTGACACTGACATCCTCGTCGGTCGACGCGGTGTCATCCTGGGCCACGACAGCATCCTCAACCGTTATGAAAACATCCGCGCTTCTCAAATCCACGCTTATATACGCGAAGTCATCAGTCCCCACGTAATTGGTGTCAGGGGTGTAGCAGATCAAGTCATCTATTAAAACAGCCGTTCCGTGATCAGGCGGATTGCGGCCATCGTCGATCATCAAGATCTCTGTACCAGGATCATCGTTCGCCAAAACATCAATGCACGTCGTCTCGTTGGGAGGAACGTCGGCATAATCATCGCGCACGACCAGGGAATTGACCGTGACGTCGACCGTCGCGGTATCAGTGTTGTCGTCCTCGTCGGAGATCGTGTAGGTGAAGCTATCCGACCCGTAATAGCCAGCATCAGGTGTGTAGGTCACATCTGTTCCATTGTTCGCCACAGTGCCGTGGGAAGGCTGTGTCACCGAGTCGATGGATAGCCCCTCACCGGCGTCGTTGACCAACACGTCAATGGTCACGGCAGAATCCTCATCGGTTGAAGCCGTGTCATCAAGCGCATTGGCGGGCACCGAAGCTGATACAGTGAGTGTCACCACGGCAGTGTCTACCTCAAATCCATTCATACCAACATAGGACAGCCGGTCCGAACCGGTGTA
>DAOTTY010000277.1:0-1615 GCA_034437575.1 Anaerolineae bacterium
CATCTTGTCAGAATCCTATTAATGCCCGTAAGGGCATTACGACTTCCTCCGCTCTCAATGCGAATGCTGGGGTTAAAGAACGTCAGAATCCTATTAATGCCCGTAAGGGCATTACGACGCTCACTTCTGCGCAGAACACCTCTTCCGAGGTAGGTCAGAATCCTATTAATGCCCGTAAGGGCATTACGACCATCCCGACCAGCTCAGGACTGGATTTGTATTGCTACGTCAGAATCCTATTAATGCCCGTAAGGGCATTACGACTGTTGCCGATGCGCTTTACCGCGCTTTTCCAATCTGTGTCAGAATCCTATTAATGCCGGTAAGGGCATTACGACTCACTACACAGCTTGGGGCACAAGAAATACTTGCCATTCGTCAGAATCCTATTAATGCCCGTAAGGGCATTACGACTCTTGGGTGAGCTCGTCCTCGGTGAACTCCACGAAGCCGAGGTCAGAATCCTATTAATGCCCGTAAGGGCATTACGACCGCAGGCGAGCGAGCCGCTCGGGGAACAGGGGAATCCAGTCAGAATCCTATTAATGCCCGTAAGGGCATTACGACACTACCAAGAGCACTCGAGCTAAAGACTTAAACATTGGTCAGAATCCTATTAATGCCCGTAAGGGCATTACGACTTACTCAAGGCGCGCGCAAACAACATATTTTTCGGGAAGTCAGAATCCTATTAATGCCCGTAAGGGCATTACGACTTCTCAGGGGCGCTCTCCGCTCCGGGGGCGGGCGTGGGTCAGAATCCTATTAATGCCCGTAAGGGCATTACGACCTTCGGCTTCGGCCTTGGTTTCGTGCCCCGATACGAATGAGTCAGAATCCTATTAATGCCCGTAAGGGCATTACGACTTGACCCCCAATTGGGCTACTACAGCGCTGTATACCGCTGGTCAGAATCCTATTAATGCCCGTAAGGGCATTACGACCTACCGAGGGTGTTGAGTACCGCGTACCGGTTGTGCGTCAGAATCCTATTAATGCCCGTAAGGGCATTACGACCTACCACACGCTATGGTTGACAGAACCAACATTGCCGCTGTCAGAATCCTATTAATGCCCGTAAGGGCATTACGACCGAACATACCCGCCGCGCAGTTCCATCACGGCGAGCTCCGTCAGAATCCTATTAATGCCCGTAAGGGCATTACGACCGAGTGTATCCGTAGCGTCATCACCGTCGCGCTCGACCGTCAGAATCCTATTAATGCCCGTAAGGGCATTACGACATTTGTGGGGCAGCCCTGTCCAACTCTTGACTTAATTGGTCAGAATCCTATTAATGCCCGTAAGGGCATTACGACGCTATAATTACTTTTATGGTCTTAGGCATTTTCAATCTCGTCAGAATCCTATTAATGCCCGTAAGGGCATTACGACCCAGCGCGTTTATACAACCCTTCGATCCGCGAACCGGTCAGAATCCTATTAATGCCCGTAAGGGCATTACGACGTAAGCCAAACTCTTGTATCCTAACACTATTTGCGGCGTCAGAATCCTATTAATGCCCGTAAGCATTGTAAAGATTTGTCAAGTCGGCGGCGCATAGGCAAGATAGAGGCAAGGGGCAATAGTCGAAAAACGGCTTCGTTTTTCGAA